>DATHCS010000105.1:0-6740 GCA_035319405.1 Candidatus Dormiibacterota bacterium
ATGGCGGCATGGGCATGGACTACGTCTCGCTGGGCATCCTGTGCGAGGAGCTCGAGCGGGCCGACACCGCCTTCCGCGTGATCATGAGCGTCCACGTCGGCCTCAACTCGCTGACCCTCCTCCAGTGGGGCAGCGAGGACCAGAGGGAACGCTTCCTGGCGCCGCAGGCAAAGGGTGAGAAGCTGGCCAGCTTCGGGTTGACCGAGCCCGGCGTGGGCACCGACGCGGCCAACCTGGCCACCACGGCGCGCCGCGTGGGCGACGACTACGTGCTCAACGGCTCGAAGATCTGGATCAGCCTGGCGGACGTGGCCGACCACTTCCTTGTCTTCGCCACGCTGGACCGCAGCCGCGGTCATCGGGGCATCACGGCCTTCATCGTCGAGCGGGGCATGCCCGGCTTCAGCACGGGCACCCTCGAGGGCAAGCTGGGGATCCACGCCGGCAACACCGGCACGCTCTTCTTCGATGAGCTGCGGGTGCCGGCCGCGAACCGCGTGGGCGAGGAAGGGGAGGGTTTCCAGATCGCCATGAGCGCGATCGACCAGGGCCGCTATACCGTGGCCACCGGGGCGGTCGGGCTCGCCGAGGCCTGCCTCGAGACGAGCCTGCGATACGCGCACGAGCGGCAGACCTTCGGCCAGGAGATCGGACGCCACCAGCTCGTCAAGCAGCTGCTGGCCAACATGGGCCGCGGCATCGAGGCCGGCCGCCTGCTCTGCCTGCAGGCCGCCTGGCTCAAGAACCGCGGCCGGCGCAACACCCGCGAGACGAGCCTGGCCAAGTGGTTCTGCACCGAGCACGCCGTCCAGTCGGCCCTCGATGCGATCCAGATCCACGGCGCGTACGGCTACTCCAACGAGTACCCGGTAGAGCGCTACCTGCGCAACGCCAAGGCGGCCGTGATCTACGAGGGCACGAGCCAGCTGCACACGCTCATCCAGGCCGACTACCTGCTTGGCTACCGCGAGGATCGGCCGCTCCGCTGCCCGCCCCTGCCCGCGCCGGGCTTCGAGGGCGCTTGACGGGTCCCGCGGCGGCCGGACCGCCGCTGCCCGGTGCAGGCGGCGCCTCGCCTGGTGCCGCCGATCGTTGGGCCAGCCCCCCCGCGCCGCGCGGCTGGTCCCCGCGGGAGCTGGCGACGCTCTCGCTCGTCCTGGAGGCGATCGCGCCCGGCGACGGGGTTCGCCGCGCGGCCATCGCGGCTGCCGCCCTCGAAGCGGCCAGCGACCCCGACGACCTGCGCCAGCTGCGGTGGGCGCTCCGGCTGCTCGATTCGCCTGCCGCCAATCGAGCCAGCGGGCTGCCGCGACGCCGCTTCGCACGCCTAACGCCGGCGGAGCGAGAGCGCCTGCTACTTCGCTGGGCGCGAAGCCCGATCGGGCGCCGTCGGACCGCCTTCCAGGCCTTCAAGCGCCTGGGCGCCTTCTTCGCCTACGCCGACCCCGGCCCGACCGGCCGCAACCTCAACTGGGAGCGCATCGGGTACCGGCCGATCGAGGAGCCCGTGACGCCCGAGCCACCGGCGATCGTGCCGCTGCCCGACGACGGCGGCACGGGGGCCCTCGAGCTCGAGGCGGACGTCGTCGTGGTCGGCAGCGGCGCCGCTGGCGGCGTGGCGGCCGCCCGTCTGGCCGAGGCCGGCCGAGCCGTGCTGGTGGTCGAGGCGGGCGAGTTCGTCCCCGAGACGGAGCTGTCCCCGTACGAGCTGGACGGCTTCGATCGCCTCTACCTCGACCACGGGTTGACGGCCACCTCGGACCTGGGCGTGGCCATCCTGGCGGGCGGGACGCTCGGTGGGGGCACGACCGTCAACTGGATGAGCTGCCTCGATCCCACGGCGGCCCGTCGGCATGACTGGGCGCGCGAGCACGGCCTCGACGGCCTCGACGCAGCCGAGGCGGATGAGGAACTGACGCGCCTGCACGCCGAGCTGGGCCTGGAGCTCGCTCACGAGATCCCGGCCAAGGACCGCCTGATCCTCGACGCCGCGGATGCGCTCGGCTGGCGGAACGCGGTCGTGCACCGCGATGCCAGCGCCTGCGGCGACTGCGGCGCCTGCGGCTTCGGGTGCCGCCGGGGCGCGAAGCACTCCGGGCCGCGCCGTCACCTTGCCTGGGCGGCGCGCGACGGGGCGCGGTTCCTCGTCCGCGCGACCGTCGAACGCGTGGAGATCCAGGCGGGGCGCGCGGCGGGGATCGCGGGCTCGATCGTCCGCTCCGACGGGTCGAGTCGACCGTTCCGCGTCCATGCGCCGCAGGTCGTCCTGGCGGCCGGCGCGCTGCGCTCGCCGCTCGTCCTGCGTCGCTCGGGCGTGGACCATCCCGCCCTCGGAGCCTACCTTCGCCTCCACCCCGTGCCGGTGGTCGCCGCGAGGATGCGGCATCCGGTCGAGATGTGGCACGGTACGACCCAGGCCGCCAACAGCGACCAGTTCGAGGGCCCGGGCCCGGCCGAGGCGGACGGCCCCGGTCCCGCCCATGGCGGGTTCCTGATCGAGACCGCGCCCGGCCATCCGGGCCTGATCGCGCTCGCCTTCCCCTGGGAGGGTCGCGCCGCCGCGACCGAGATGATGGCCGCGATCCGCCACTTCGCCCCGCTCATCGGGATCGTCGCCGACCAGGATCACGGACGGGTCCGCCTGACTCGCCACGGCCACGCTCGCGTGGAGTACCGCATCTCTCGCCGCGATGCGGACTCGGCGCGGCGGGCGCTCGTGGAGATGGCGCGCCTGGCTCGCGCCGGCGGCGCGGAGGCGATGGTCGCGCTCGGCACGCCGGCCGCCTGGTATGTGAGGCCCGGCGAGGGCCCGTCGGCCGGGGGCGGCTGGCGGGCGTACCTGGAGGCCCTCGCCCGCTTCGACTTCCGGCCGAACCGCGGGACCCTCTTCTCGGCTCACCAGATGGGCACCGTGCGGGCCGGTACCGCGCCGGAAGACCATCCCTGCGACCCGCGGGGCCGGGTGCGGGCCGACCGGCTGGGGATCGTCGTGCGCGGCCTCTACGTGGCCGACACCTCGCTGTTCCCGACGGCGAGCGGCGTCAACCCGATGGTCACCGCGATGCTCCTGGCGGCCCGCACGGCTCGCACGGTCCTCGCCGAGGCCTGAGGACTCCCGCCTCCCCCGTCCACCGGACCGGGGAGTGGCTCAGGCGTCGCTCGTGCCGAGGGCATAAACGACCGCCGCCTCGAGGCTCATGGACCGTCCCTCGGCCACGAGGCGTTGGGCGTCGGCCCGCTCGAGGGCCACCCGGTACCGCTCGCGCCGCATGAGGTCCTCGGTCACCTCGGCGAGGCGCGTGTCGGTGGCGTCCTGGAGGGCGCGCGCCGCGCCGATGAGCCGCAGCGCGCGGGGGAGATCGTCCCGCGCCGCGGCCAGATCAGCGAAGTCGTCGAGGACGAGCACGAGGCCCGTCGTCTCGCCGGCCTGGTGCATCGTTCGCAGGGCGTTCGTGATGTGCGCCTCGGCCTCGTCGAGCTGGCCAAGCCGGATCTCGGTGCTGCCCAGCATGTGCCCGACCCAGGCCTGCATGAACTCGTCGTCGGTCTGCGACAGCGCTTCGTCGGCCGCGCGGAAGATCTCCAGCGCTTTCGGCCAGTCCTCCCGGAAGTACGGGCCCGTGCCCAACCCCCAGAGCGTCCTCGCCTGGCCGGCGGTGTCGCCGATCTTGCGGTAGAGGGCCAGGGCCTCGTCGAGCATCTCGGCGCCCGCGTCCAGGTCGGGCTCGTACGGGCCGAAGTGGTCGCGCTCGCCCGGCCCCGAGAGCACCGTCCGCACGAACGAGCCGTTGTAGAGCTCGTCGGCGATCAGCTGCTCGTCTCCCAGCTCGCGTGCGATGGCCAGGGCCTCGTCGTAGTAGTCGCGCGATTCGTCGTGGCGGCCCCGCCAGTAGGCCAGGCCTCCGGCTGCCTCGAGGGCCCGCGCCCGCAGCGCCCGATCGACGCCCGGTCCCGGCAGGGCCAGCACGGCAGCGGCCCGCTCGGCGCCCTCCTGCAGGTGAGCCCGGCTCTGCCAGAAGCGCCACAGCGCGAAGACGAGCCGCATGCCCAGCGCGGCATCTCCCGACTGCAGGGCGAAGCCGATCGCCGCCCGCAGGTTGTCGTGGTCGCCCTGCACGAGATCGAGCCACCGGGCCCGGTCGCTGCCGGTGAGATGCGGCATGGCCGCCTCGGCGAAGGCCACGAAGTACTCCGCGTGCCGGCGTTGGATCGCCTCGGCCTCGCCGCTCTCGACGAGCCGCTCGAAGGCATACACGCGGATCGTCTCAAGCATCGCGAAGCGGTCCTGCCCGTGATCGCCCGCCTGGCGCAGGAGGCTCTGGTCGACGAGGTCGGCGAGGCCGTCGAGCACCTCCAGCGGGGGCTCCGATCTGGCGACTCCCTGCGCGCAGATCGCCTCGGCAGCCTCCAGCGCGAAACCGCCCACGAAGACCGAGATGTGACGGAAGAGCCGCGCCGCCTCCGGGTCCAGGAGGTCGTAGCTCCAGGCGATGGCGCCGCGCAGCGTCTGCTGGCGGGCGGGCAGGTCCCGTGAGCCGCCCGTGAGCATGTCGAGTCGCCCCTGCAGCCGGGACAGGATGCCCTCGGGTGTCAGCAGCTTGACGCGCGCGGCGGCCAGCTCGATGGCCAGCGGCAGCCCGTCGAGGCTGGCCGTGATCTGGGCCACCGCGGGCGCGTTCTCGTTGGTCACCTCGAAGTCGGGACGGGCGGTCGTGGCCCGCTCGATGAAGAGGGCCACCGCGTCGTACTGCGCGAGCGCCTCCAGCGAGGGCAGGTGCGCCGGGTCGGGCACGCCGAGGGTGGGGACCGGGTACTCCTGCTCCCCGTAGACGTGCAGCACCGCTCGCGAGGTGACGATCACGCTCAGCTGGCCGGCGCCGCGCAGCAGCTCGCCCAGGAAGGCGCCCGCGTCGGTGACCTGCTCCATGTTGTCGAGCACTAGCAGCAGGCGGCGGTCCTTCAGGTAGTCCTTGAGGCGGTCCTCCAGGGAGCCCCCGCCCACGTCCTGCACGCCCAGCGTCATGGCGATCGTGGAGGGCACCAGCGTGGCATCGCTGATCGGCTCGAGGGCCACGAAGTAGACGCCGTCGGGGAAGCGCTCGATGGACTCCGCGGCCAGCTGGAGCGAGAGGCGCGTCTTGCCGGTGCCGCCGGGGCCGGTGAGGGTCAGCAGCCGGGTGGTGTCGAGCAGCCGGCGCGCGTCGGCCAGGACCTGCTCGCGTCCGACGAAGCTGGTCAGCAGCACGGGCAGGTTGTTGGGCGTCGCCTCGAGCGTGCGCAGCGGCGGGAATCGGTCGCGAAGGCCCTCCACCACGAGCTGGCTGAGGCGCTCGGGGCGGGCCAGGTCCTTGAGGCGATGCTCGCCCAGGTCGCGCAAGCTCACGCCGGGCGGCAGGGAACCTGAGACCAGGGCCTCGGTGGCGGACGACAGCAGCACCTGGCCGCCCGCCCCGGCGGCCGCGATGCGCGCCGCCCGGTGCACGTCGAGGCCCACGTAGTCCGCGTCGGGCGCGACCACGCCCTCGCCGGTGTGAAGGCCCATGCGCACCCGGATCGGCGCATCGGCGGGCCACGCGTGCCCCGCCAGGGCGCGCTGGATCGAGGCAGCCGCCGCAACCCCCGCGATCGCGCTGCGGAAGACGGCGAAGAACGAGTCGCCCTCGGTCTTGATCTCCACCCCCTCGCTGGCCCGAAGTCCCTCGCGGACGATGGCCTGGTGCGCCTCGAGCAGCTCGCTGTAGCGCTCCGTGCCCAGCTGCTGGACGAGCTTGGTGGAGCCCTCGATGTCGGTGAAGAGGAAGGTGACCGTCCCCGTGGGCAGCGTCGACTGCGGTGATCGTGGCGTGTGCACCGAACCATGCTGCGGTCCGGGCCGCCGTGCGTCAATCGGCGTCGTGCGTCAGGCCGTCGCGGTTCGGCTGGTCGGCTGCAGCAGGAAGATCCAAACGTCCCAGGTCACATGGCTCACCAGCAGGGCGCCCAGCGGCGCGCCCGCGGCGTAGAGCAGGCACCAGTGCGCGCCGGCGACGCCGGCCGCCCCGAAGAGCGTGAAGTTGCCGGTCACCAGGTGGACGCCGCCGTAGGCCGCGGCGGCGAGCGCGGCGCCGCGCCATCGCCCCCAGCGGGCCATGAGCGTCTCCTGGACCATGCCGCGCCAGAAGAGCTCCTCGGCCGGCGCGATCACCGCCGCGAGCCGGGCCGCGACCTCACCTCGTGGACGCAGGGCGCGCAGGCCGTAGATCGCCTCGATGTCATCGCCGCCGGCGGGAACGAACCGGCGTGCGAAGCGGTCCCCGAGCTGGAAGGTCCCGTACAGGATGCCGGCGGAGGCGAGCCCGACGAGCACGTCCGACGGCCGGACCCGGAGGCGCCTGGCGAGCGACGGATCGGCCACCAGCGCGTAGCTCCCGAGGCCCAGTCCCGTGCTCGTCATGCGTGACCAGAAGCGGTCGCGCGGACCGACGAAGGTGGCCGCGAACGCCACCTGGGCCAGCCCGAGGCCGATCGCCAGCGGAGCCACGGAGCGGGCCACGCGGCGGCCTAGGCGAGGCGCGTGCTGAGCAGGACGCCCACCACCAGCAGCGAGCCGAAGGCGAGGTGCAGGCGCGCCGTCTCGAGGTCGATCATGGCGATCGCGCGGGCCTGTCCGCTGGCCCCCAGCTCGGCGTCTCGCATGACCTGGGCAAGGAAGGGCAGGGCCAGCACGGCCAGCATCGTGGTCGGCGGCAGGACGGCCAAGG
>DATHCS010000106.1:0-2486 GCA_035319405.1 Candidatus Dormiibacterota bacterium
GATCATCGTGGTGTGCGAGTCGGTTCCCACCAGGGTGTCCGGATAGACGACCGTCCCGCCCGCCTCGTCGAGCCGTCGCTGGACGACCGGGGCGAGGTACTCCAGGTTGACCTGGTGCACGATGCCCGTGCCGGGCGGCACCACGCGCAGGTCGCGGAAGGCCGTTTGGGCCCACCGCAGGAGCTGGTAGCGCTCGCCGTTGCGCTCGAACTCGCGGGCCACGTTGAAGGCGAAGGCGTCCGCGGCCGCCCAGCGGTCGACCTGCACGGAGTGGTCGATCACGAGGTCTGCCGGCACGAGCGGGTTGATGCGCGACGGGTCACCGCCGAGCGCCGCCATGGCGTCGCGCAGGGCGGCCAGGTCGACGACCGCCGGCACGCCCGTGAAGTCCTGCAGGATCACCCGGGCGGGCAGGAAGGGCAGCTCCGCCTCGATCGCCGCGCCGGGCGCCCAGCCGGCCAGGGCGCGCACGTCGGCCTCGCCCACGATGCCGCCGCCGGCGTGGCGCAACACGTTCTCCAGGAGCACCTTGACCGTCATCGGCAGGCGCTCCAGGTCGGTGCGGCCGGCGGCCTCGAGGCGGTAGTAGGTCGCCGCGCCGTCGGGCAGCGACAGGCGCGCCCGGGCGTCGAACGGATCGGGCTGGGAAGTGGTCATCGTCGGGCCTCCTCGCGGCCCCGCACACGGGTGCGGGTGGGGCCGGCGCCTGACGGGAGTGCCCGCCTCGGGTCGAGCTGGTTCTGCGCCCGAGTATACGCCGCGCGTGGCACGATGCACGACATGAGCGAGCTCGACCATGAGCATGGCGCGCGGCCCCTGGCGGCAACCCACGAAGCGGCCCACGAGGAGGGGCGGGCCCACCTCCACGGCCGCCTCGACACCGACGACCCGGAGGGCCCGCCGCGCCTGGGCATCATCGGTGCGGGCCGCGTGGGCACGGTCCTCGGCCGTGCCTTCGCCGCCGCCGGCTGGCCGGTCGTGGCGGTCGCCAGCCGCGACCCCGCGCGCCGCGAGCGCTTCACGGCCGCAGTGCCCGGCGCCAGGGCCTACCCCGAGCCGGCGGCCGTGCTCGACGACGTCGAGATCGCCTTCCTGACCGTGCCCGACGATGCCGTCCTGGCGGTTGCGGCGGGCCTGCGCCTCTACGCCGGCCAGGGTCTCGTGCACACGAGCGGCCTCTTGCCGGCGGCGGTCCTGGCCCCGGCCCAGGGAGCGGGCACGCTGGTGGCCTCGTTCCACCCGCTCATCGCCTTCGCCGACCCGGAGCGCGCCCTGGCGGCGCTCCCCGGAGCGACCGTGGCGCTGGAGGGCGACGAGCCGCTGGTGGCCCTCCTGGCCGAGCTGGCGCACGCGGTCGGCGCGCAGCCGGTGCGCCTGCCACCCGGGTCGAAGGCGGCCTACCACGCGGCGGCCGTGCTCGCCGCGGGCGCCGAGGTGGCGCTCCTCGAGGCGCTGGCGCAGGTCGCCCGCGGCGCCGGCCTCGACGAGCGGCAGGCCCTCTCGGTGTACCTGCCGCTGGTGCGCCAGACCCTCGACAACGCCGAACGGCTGGGCATCGCCGCGGCCCTGACCGGACCCATCGTGCGTGGCGACGTGGGCACCGTCGTGGCACACCTCAAGGCCCTCGAGCGCCTCGCCCCGGAGGCGCTGCCGCTCTACCGGGCGGCCGCCCTGCGGGAGCTGGCGATGGCCGCCGAGTCGGGGCAGCCGGAGCCGGGCCGGGCGGCCGCCCTGCGGGCGCTTCTCGAGCCGCCGTCGGACCGCTGATGCCGCGCCGCAACGGGGCGTCACGTGGCACCACACGGCGGCCCGGGATCCTGTCGCCCCGCTGATTGCAGGACGCGGGCGACGCGCTACCATGGGGTCGATGCACGGGACCCTTTCCACCATCCGCGGCGGTCGCGCCACACCCCGGTTCGTCCAACCGATCAGCCGCGGCCGGCGGCGCCGCCTCGGCCTCGATCGGGTCGGCCTGCAGGCCGAGCTCCCGGCCCTGCGCCGCGCCACGCCCGAGCGGCCGATCGCCGGCGATCTGCGCGGCTGGTCGGGCACGGTCGTCGGCTCGTCGCGGGCCAGTGGCATGGCAGCCCTGCATCGGGACGGCCCGACCTGGGCACGCCAGGAGGGCGCCCGCCGCACGCCCCTCGAGCCGCACCGCGCCGCCCCGTGGCGCAGGTAGGCGGCACAGCGCGGCCTCGCCTGCCCACCGCACGGGCCACCTCGGCCGGGGGGATCGTCATCCGCATCGCCGATGGGCGCCACGAGGTGGCGCTTGGCATGCGACGTCGCGAGCGCGCGGGCGACAACTGGACGCTCCCCAAGGGGACGCCCAACGAGGGTGAGACGACCGAGCAGACGGCCCTCCGCGAGGTCTCCGAGGAGACGGGCCTCGAGGTGCGCATCCTGGAGCCGGTCGGCGCGATCGAGTACTGGTTCGTGCAGGACCGCGTGCGCATCCACAAGACCGTCCACTACTTCCTCATGGA
>DATHCS010000107.1:0-3120 GCA_035319405.1 Candidatus Dormiibacterota bacterium
CTCACGAGCGCCTCGACCTGTGCGCGCTCGAGCGGATGCTGCTCGTCCACGCGCGCCAGGACGTCGCGCAGCAGCGACGCCAGATCCCGCTGCACGCGCGTGGCGGCGATGGCCGCCGCCGCCTGGCGGGCGAAGACGGCCAGCAGCTCCATGTCACGCAGCGAGAAGGTGGGACTGCCGCGCTTGTCGAGCACCTGCAGCACGCCGACGCTCGTGCCGCCGTCCACGAGCGGCACCGCGGCGATGGAGCGCGGCACGTAGCCCGTCCGCTCCGCGGCCGCCCGGTCGAAGCGGGGGTCGCTGGCCACGTCGGAGAGCGCCAGCGGCTGGCCCGTGCTGAAGACGTAGCCGGCCAGCCCGCGCGTCGGCGGGATGGCCAGCCCGATCGCGCCGGCACCCTGCTCGCCGGCGGCCACGCGGAACACGAGCCGGTCCGCGGCCGGCTCGTATAGCGCGATCGACGCGGCCTCCGCATCGAAGAGGATCGCTGTGGCATCGACGATCGACTGCAGCAGGCGCTGCTCGGCGTCGCCGGCCATGCGTTGTGCGACACGCCCGCGCCGCGCCGCGGCCCGGAGGGCCTGCAGCGCGGCCGAGGCGTCGGGGTCAACCACGCCGACGATGCCGAGCGTGGGATTGGGCGGAGGTGGCGCCCGAGGGCGCCGCCCCCGGGTCACTCACCGCTGGTTCGGGTGTGGAGCTGATGGCCCTCGACGTCGTCGTCCTCATCCACGCGGCGCTTGGGCGACATGCCCTCGGCGTCGCGCTGCCGATTGAGTTCCTCGGGTCCGCGCTGCTTCAGCGCGTGGCCCTCGACGTCTTCGTCATCGAGGCGGCGCTTGGGGGACATGCCCTCGGCGTCGCGCTGCCGATTGAGTTCCTCGGGTCCGCGCTGCTTCAGCGCGTGGCCCTCGACGTCGTCCGGCTCGTCGATGCGCTGCTTGGAGCTCAGCTGCTCGCCAGGACCTCTCACCTTGTTGGTCGCCATGATTGCCTCCCGACTGCTATGTCCCACCGGACCTGTCGCGGCCGGCACGAGAACCCTATCGCGGTTCGGTCGCACGGGTGAGCGCGACCCCGACAGAAGGCCTGTCGGCTTGCCGACAGACTACCTACCCTCAGCTCATCGTTCCGCCCGTCGCTCCAGCTCGTCGATGTCGCGGATCACGAGCGTGTCCCGATCGACGCGCAACAGCCCGTCGTGGACCAGGTCGACGAGCAGCTTGTTCACGCTCTGGCGGGTACCCCCGATCATGGCCGCCAGGTCGGACTGCGTGAAGGGCCAGTCGAGGTGAACCTCGCCCGTTGCGGCCGGTTCGACGTCGCGGGCCAGCCGCACGAGGCGCATCGAGAGCCGGCCCGCCAGGTCGAGGAAGTGCAGCTCCTCGACCTGCCCGGTGAGGCGCCGCAGCTCGGCCGCTACCCCGGCCAGCAGCGCCTCGCGCAGGCTGGCGTCCCGGTCGAGCAGGTCGTGGAAGACGTCGCGCGGCAGCACGAGCGTCTCGGTCGGTTCGAGTGCGGTCACCGTCGCCGACCGCGGCGCGCCGTCGAGGAGGGCCAGCTCGCCGAAGAAGTCGCCCACGCGCAACGTGGCGATGATGGCCTCCTCGCCCTCGGCCGAGGGCAGCACGATCTTGACCGCGCCCTCGGCGATGATGTGGAGCGAGTCGCCGGGGTCGCCCTGGTGGAAGACGACCTCGTTGCGACGGAACCGACGCCGCCGCAATGAGCGGCCGATCTGCTCCAGCAGTGGGCCGGGGACCCGGGCGAACAGCGCGCAGGCACGCAGGCGCTCGGCCGCGAAGCCGCCAGTGTTCACCGGTCCACCCTCCTACCCGATCGTCGACGCGCCGGTGCTGCCGCCGACCGCGCCACGATGCAGGTCGAGCAGGCGCGACGTCAAGCCCGGACCGGAACCCACCAGGGCCAGGAACGGTGCCCCGTCGAGCGACAGGAGGTGGCCGTCGTCGGCGGCGGTGACCGTCGCCGTGCGCGGTGAGCGGGCCAGCAGGCCGATCTCGCCGAACAGCTCGTCGGGGCCCATGGTGCGCAGGTGGCGCGGCTCGCCGCCCGCCGGCGGGACCTGCGTGACCTCGAATCGCCCGTCGACGATGAAGTAGAGGCGGTCGGCCGGGTCGCCCTGGCGGACCACGACGGTCCCAGCCGTCACGTCGATCGGTTTCAGCTCAGCGGCGGCGGCCTCCAGGCGGGCCGGCGGAAGGCCGGCGAAGATCGGCAGGCCCGTGAACCGGACGGCCTCGGGGCTGAGGCGCGGCGCCTCGGCGGCGTGCCGGCCAATGACCAAGGCCCCGATCGCGACCGAGGCGAGCACCGCCGCGCCCGAGGCGAGCAACAGGCGATCGAGGCCCAACGCCTCACCGAGCAGCGGCATGGTCAGCGAACCCAGGCTGTACGCGGCGACACCGCCCGTCTCGAGCACGCCGATGGCCCGCCCGCGCACCGCGTCGGGGACGCTGCGCTGCAGGAGGGTCAGCGAGACGACCTCGATGACGAGGCTGCCGGCAGCGACCACCACGAAGGCCGTCGCGGCCGGGCCGACCGCGTTCACCAGGCCGAGCGCCCCCACTCCCAGGGCCAGCGCAAGACCGCCGCCGAGCAGTGGGGCGGCCAGCGTTCGCCGCAGGACCAGCACGCCCGCCAGCGCCGCGCCGATGAGGCCACCGACCCCGATCGCCGCGTTGAGGGTGCCCGTGGCCGCCTCGCCCGCACCGAGCACGTCGATGGCCAGGACGACGGTGAGCACGCTGAGGCCGCCGAAGACGAAGCCCGTCACCACGTTGATCAGGAACAGCCCGCTCAACGGGCGCGCCGCGCGACGCATGGGCGACGGTCCCCCGGCGCCTGGCTCCGCCACCGCGCCGGACCCGACCTCGCCCGCCTGGGGCATCGAGCCCCCGACGGCGCTGGGCAGGCGCCAGAGCACCACCGCGACGACGGCGAAGGAGAGCGCGTTGAGGACGAAGGCGGCCGTCAGGCCACCGACCGCCACGAGGAGGCCACCGATGGCCGGCCCGATCACGAAGGCGAGGCTGTCCAGGCTCGCCCAGGCGCTGTTGGCGGGGCCCAGCTCGGTCTCGTCGCGGACCAGACGCGGCAGGT
>DATHCS010000108.1:0-4735 GCA_035319405.1 Candidatus Dormiibacterota bacterium
CACCTCGCGACCCAGCTCGGCCACCCCGTGCAGCTGGGCGGCGCCGCCGGTGAGGACCAGGCCCGCGGGCAGCATGCCGCCGTGCCCCGCCGCCTCGATCTGCTCGCCCACCTTCTCAAGGATCTCGCGCATGCGGGCGTCGATGATGGCGGCGATCTCGGCCCGCTGGACGGTGCGCTTCTCGCCCTCGTCGAAGGTCTCCACCGTGACCAGCTCCTCGGGCGCCACGGAGGCCAAGCTGGCCGAGCCGTTGCGGACCTTAAGGTCCTCGGCCACCTGCAGGCTGGTCTTCAGCCCGATGGCCACGTCGTTGGTGACGTTGTTGCCGCCCAGCGGCAGCACGGCCGTGTGGAAGGGCGAGCCCTCGAGGAATAGGGCCAAGCCCGTCGTGCCGGCGCCGATGTCGGCCACGGCGACGCCCAGGTCCCGCTCGGTGTCGGACAGGACCGCCTCCGCCGAGGCGAGCGGCGAGGCCACGAAGTCGTGGATGCGCACGCCAGCCTGGTGCACGCACTTCGTCAGGTTCTGCACCGGTGTCTGGGCCGCGTGCACGATGTGTGTCTCGATCTCCAGGCGCACCGCGCTCATGCCCACCGGGTCGCGCACGCCCTCCTGGCCGTCGACGACGAAGGTGCGCGGCAGCACGTGCAGGATCTCGCGGTTGGACGGGATGTTGACCGCCCGGGCGACCTCCATGGCGCGCACGATGTCCTCGTGGCTGACCTCCTTGCGGGGCCCGCTGACGGCCACGGCGCCGTGGGTGTTCTCGCTCTCGACGTGGCTGCCGCCCACGGCCACCCACGCCTCCTCGAGCTTGTAGCCCGAGGTGCGCTCGGCCTGCTCGATGGCGGCCGCGATCGAGCTGACGGTCTGCTCGATGTTGATGACGACGCCCTTCTTGAGGCCCGACGAGCCCGGCGCGCCCTTGCCCAGGATGTTCAGGCCGGCGGCCGTGCGCTCGCCGATGAGCGCTACCACTTTGCTCGTGCCCACGTCGATCGCGACGAGGACCGCTTCTCGCTCCACCGTGGCGGAAACCCCTTCTAGCTCTTACAGGAAGTGGCGCCGGATGAGCGCCACGTTGTTGAAGATGCGCAGGCCAAAGGCCACGAGGGCGACCAGGTAGAGGTCGATCCCCAGCCGGTCACCGAGGAAGGTGAGGAGCACCGCGACCAGCGCGTTGGTGAAGAAGCCCGAGAGGAAGATGCGGTCGCTGAAGGTGCCGTCGAGCTCGGCCCGCACGGCTCCCAGGACCGAATCGAGGGCCGCCAGGATGGCCACCGCGGAGTAGCGGGCGAGCTCGAAGCTGACGCTGACCTGGAGGATGAGTCCCAGCAGGACGCCCAGGAGCAGTCCCGCCAGGGGGATCCACACGTCCGCGCCACCTCCTCTGCTCCGTGCCGGGCGAAGGCTACCACGGCGCTCGGCCGGCGCCCCGCTCATGGCGCGGGCGTGGGCGTGGCGCCCGGCTTCGCGGTCGGCTTGGCGGTCGGCCTGGCGCTGGGGGCCGCACCGCGGGCGGGCTGCGTGGTGAAGGTGCCGCAGCGGTCGGCGCCGGGGGCCAGGTAGATCGTCGCCAGGCGGGCCTCGCCGGCGCCGATGAGGGTGGCCAGGCACTGCGCCTGGCCATCGATGAGCGTCGGCGGTCGGATGGTCGGCGTGTAGAAGCCGAACACGGCATGCCAGCCCTGCGGCGCGGCATCGAGCGCGAAGCCCTCGTCGTCGCTGACGCGGACCGTGAGCTGGTTCGCGGCGCTGCCCAGGAAGCTCGGGCTCAGGGCCGCCAGCCGCCGCACGGCCTCGATGTCGCTGGACTCGAGCTTATCGCCCACCCCCAGGGCGGCCGAGCCCACGCGGTCATCCTCGACGACCGGCAGGGCCGGTACCTGCGGCTCGCTCCCGGCGGGCGCGAAGAGCACTCCGTTCACGTCCACGAGATAGCGGCCGCCCGTCGTCTGCCAGACGAGGATGGGCTCGCGCTCGTGCAGCGTGACCACCAGCCGATCCGGCAGGGCCACTCGCACGGTCACCGCATCCGGGCGCGCCGGATCCACGTCGGGCAGCTGCCGCAGCGCCGTTTCGAGGTCCCCGGTGCGCAGCGTGACGAGGTTCGGGCGGGCGGCCCCATCGAGTCCCAGCGCCGCCGTGACGGTGGCCGTGTCCACGTACCGGGCGCCGACCAGCTCGACCCCCGAGGGCCCGAGCTCGAAGGCCTGCGACAGGCACAGCCCAGCCAGCGCGCCCACGGCCAGCAGCAGCAACAGCAGCGCGCCCGCCCGGTCCGCGGAGCGGCGCGCCGACGACGCGCGCGCGGGCCCACGCCGCGCGGCTCCAGGGGGGGCCGAAGCGCGACGGACGGGCAGCGTCACGGCAACGCCTCGCGGGTCAGCGGCGCGTGCGGCCGCGCCGCATCGCGCTCCAGGGCCAGTTCCAGGATGCGCGCGGCGAGCGACCCGAACGCGTGGCCGCCGGTCGCGCAGAGGGCGGGGAAGAGGCTGATCGGCGTGAAGCCCGGGATGGTGTTGATCTCCGAGAGGTACACCCGCCCGCCGTGCACCAGGAAGTCCACGCGCGCGAAGCCGCTGGCGCCGATGGCCAGGAAGGCCGCCTCGGCCAGCGCGCGCACGCTGGCCCGCAGCCGCTCCGTCACGTCGGGGGCGACGCTGGTGCGGGACACGCCGGGGTCGTACTTGGCGTGGTAGTCGTAGAACTCGTGCCCGGGGAAGATCTCGCCCGGCCCGAAGACCTCGAGCTCCGCGGCGCGGTTGCCGAGCACGGCCACCTCGAGCTCGCGCGGGCTGGCCAGGTAGGCCTCGGCGAGGGCCAGGTCGTCGTAGGCGAAGGCGCCGCGGAGGGCCTCCTCGAGTTCGGGCGGCTCGTCTGGCCGCTGCACGATGCACATGCCCACGCTCGAGCCCAGGCGGGCCGGCTTGATCATCAGCCGCGGGTCGGGCAGCGCCGCGGCGAACGCCTCGAGGGCGCGCGCGACAGCGGAGGGATCCGCCGCGAAGTCGCTGGCCGCCACGGCCTGCCAGGGCACGACGGGCATGCCCAGCCCGCCGGTGAGGCGCTTGAAGAGCGCCTTGTCCATGCCCAGCGCCGACGCCGCCACGCCCGAGCCGGTGTAGGCGAGGCCGGCCGCCTCGCAGAGTGCCTGGACCGTGCCGTCCTCCCCGAACGGCCCGTGCAGCGCGATCCAGACCGTCGGCCGGGGTCCCCGCGCCGCCAGCGTCTCGAGCGCCCGAGCGGCGCTGAAGGGCCCCTCCCCGCCCATGGCGGCAGGTGCGGCGTAGTCGCCGAGCGGTCGCGCGGGATCGGCCGCGGCCGGCGGCAGGCGCCACCAGGCACCGTCGAGGGTGATGAGCCACGCCTCCACGGGGTGGCCTCGCTCGGCCAGGGCCGCCGCGACCGCGCGACCGGACACGAGCGAGACCTCGTGCTCCGCGGAAGGGCCGCCGAACAGCACGACGACTGGCAGCGCGGCGGCGCCGCCGCGGGCCGTGATCGTCGCGCCGGGCGCGGACCTCGCCGCGCGCGCCGCCGGCCGGGCCGCGCTCATGACGAGGCCCCCCAGTCGGTCCAGTCGCCCACGAAGGCGACCTCGTAGGCCAGCTCGACGCCTGTCTCGCGCAGCACACGCGCGCGCACCAGCTCGCCCAGGCGCCGCACGTCCGCGGCCGTGCCCGCCTCGTCGTTGACGATGAAGTTGGCGTGCTTCTCGCTGACCGAGGCTCCCCCTTCGCGCAGGCCCTTGAGCCCCAGCCCGTCGATGAGGGCGCCCGCCGCCGGCCCCCCTGGCGGGTTGCGGAAGAAGCTGCCCGCCGAGGGCAGGCCGAGCGGCTGATGAGCCTGCCGCCATCTTCGGATCGTGTCGAGCCGCTGAGCCACCAGGTCCGGCGTCGCCGGTGTCAGCTCGAACGAGGCCCACAGCACGACGTCGGGCGTGCCGGCCGGTCCGTGCTTGAGGCGGCTCTCGCGGTAGGCCAGCCCGAGGTCGTCCGGCGTGCGCACGACCTCGGATCCGTCGGCCAGCAGCAGCCCGGCTTCGACGAGGATCCCCCGCGTGTCCGCCTCGTGGGCTCCGGCGTTGGCCCAGACGGCGCCCCCGATCGTGCCCGGGATGGCCAGGCCGTACTCCAGCCCCGAGAGGCCGGCGTCCTTGGCCAGCGTCGCCGCACGAGCCATGGGCAGGCCCGAGTCGGCGATGAGGCGCGGGCCCTCGAAGCGGTGCCCGGCGGCCCGGTTGTGGATGACCAGCCCGGCCATGCCACGGTCGCTGATGACGAGGTTGGAGCCGCGCCCGAGGATGAACAGGGGGATGGCGCGGGCGCGCGCGAAGCGGACCAGGGCCTTCAGCTCGAAGAGGTTGTGCGCCTCCGCGAAGAGATCGGCCGGTCCGCCGACGCGCATCGTGGTCAGCCGTGCCAGGGGCTCGTTGCGGCTGGTCTTGACGCCGATGCGGCGCTGGATCTCGGTGCCCAGGCGGATCGCCGCCTCGGGCTCGAGGTGGCGCGAGGCGTCGAGCGCGAGCGGGGCGTCCGGCGGAGGCGCCAGGCTCGGCCGATCGGTCATGCCAGCCCTCGGGCCAGGCGGTCCAGCTGCGGGCCGTCGGGCAGCTCCGTGCGCGCTCCCAGGGCCAGCACGATCGCGGCGTTGGCGGCGGCGGCGCCGGGGCGGCCGAGCTCGCGGCTCGCGGCGCGCATGGTCGCGAGGCGCGGAGCGTCGTCGAGGATGG
>DATHCS010000109.1:0-4378 GCA_035319405.1 Candidatus Dormiibacterota bacterium
CCTCGGGCGTCACGGTGCCGCTGGCCTCCAGCAGCGAGGCCACGTCCTCGAGCAGCCGTTCGCTGCCGCCGCGCGCCTCGAGCTCCAGGAACGTGCCGCCGCCGAGGTCCGTGCCCGACGCCACGACGTGCACCTCGTCCAGGCTGAGCACGGCCCAGCCGTCGCCGCCACGCAGCTCCCGCTCGCGGCGCACCTGGCGCAGGACGAAGCGCTCGTGCAGCGGCGCCCCGGCCACCAGCTCCAGCAGGCGATCGCGGGCCTCGCTCTCCGGCCAGCTCGCCGGATCCTGGCCGCCGCCGGCCGGTCCCTCCAGCTCGGTCCGCCGGAAGAGGGCGCCGCCCCGCCCCTCACCGTGCGAGCGGCTCTTGAGGGTCAGCTCCAGGTGCTCGCCGTCGCTGCGCACGCGCGCCGCCCAGCCTGCCTTGGCCAGCGTCCCCGTCGCCGTGTCGAGGTACTGGTCGGCGAGGCGAAGCGTGCGCCACGACCCGGTGGCGTGCTCGCCCAGCCACTCCGTGTCGAGCAGGCGCTCGAGGGCCGGCGCGTCGACGACGCGGAACTTCAGCTCGACCTCGACGGGATCGCCCATGGTCACGCCTCCGGGGCCGCCGCCGCTCGAGCCTGGGCCTTGAGGACCTCGAACGTGTCGAGGCCGGTGGGATGCTCGAGGCCGTCTTCGACCCGCCGCCAGCGGTCGTCCGAGCCGAGCTCCCACGCCCGCCGGTCGTCGGCCAGCATGATCTCGACGATCGAGCGGAGTCGTGCCTGCTGGGCCGGGTCGGTCACCGGCACGGCGGCCTCCACGCGCCGATCGAGGTTGCGCTCCATGAGGTCCGCCGAGCCGATGTAGACGCGTTCCCGATCGCCCTCCCCGAAGATGAAGATCCGGGAGTGCTCCAGGAAGGGGCCGATGATCGAGCGCACGTGGATGCCTTCGCTGAGGCCTTCCACCCCCGGCCGCAGCGAGCAGGCGCCGCGGGCGATGATGTCCACCCGCACGCCGACCTGGCTGGCCCGGCAGAGGGCGTCGATCATGTCCGGATCGACGAGCGCGTTGAGCTTGAGGCGGATCCGCCCGTCGCCGGCCTCGCGCTGCCGGGCGATCTCCCCCTCGATGAGCTCGCTGATGCCGGTCCGCAGGCTGACCGGGGCCACGAGCAACTTGCGGAAGCGGCGCTGTCGCGACAGGCCCGTCAGGAAGTTGAAGAGGTCGGTCACGTCCGCGCCCAGCTCGTCGTCGCAGGAGAGCAGGCCCAGGTCCACGTAGAGGCGGGCCGTGCGCGCGTTGTAGTTGCCCGTCCCCACGTGCACGTAGCGGCGCAGGCCGCGACCCTCGCGGCGGACCACGAGGGCCGTCTTGGAGTGCGTCTTGAGCCCGATGAGGCCGTACACCACGTGCGCGCCCGCGCGCTCGAGGGCACGTGCCCAGACGATGTTGACCTGCTCGTCGAAGCGGGCCTTGATCTCCACCAGCACGACCACCTGCTTGCCCTGCTCGGCGGCCCGGATGAGCGAGCGCACGATGGGCGAGTCCCCGCTGGTGCGGTAGAGCGTCATCTTGATGGTCAGCACGTCGGGGTCGTCCGCCGCCTGCTCGACGAAGCGCTGCACCGAGGCGGCGAAGGATTCGTAGGGGTGGTGCACCAGCAGGTCGCCATCCCGGATCGTGGCGAACACGTCGGCCGCCTCGTCCTCGTCCGGCGGCAGGAGGCGCAGCGGCACGACTGGTTGCCACGGCTCGCGCTGGAGGCTCGGCACGTCGAGGTCGGCGATCGCCTCGAGGGCCGTCAGGTCGAGCATGCCGGCCACCTCGTAGACGTCGGTCGGCTGGACGCCCAGGCCGCGCAGCAGCAGCTCGCGCGTGGCGGCCGGCATGGAGCGCTCGACCTCGAGGCGGACCGCCGCCCCGAAGCGGCGCTTGCGCAGCTCCTCCTCGATGGCCATCAACAGGTCGTCGGCCTCGTCCTCCTCGATCGCCAGGTCCGCGTTGCGGGTCACCCGGAAGAGGTGGTGCTCCTCGATCTCCATGCCCGGGAAGAGCGCGTCGAGGTTGGCCGCGATGACCTGCTCGAGCAGGATGTAGGTGCGCACCCCGACCTCCACGAGGCGCGGCAGCACGGGCGGCACCTTGATGCGCGCGAAGCGACGCTCGCCGGTTTCGGGGTCGCGCACAGTGACCGCCAGCGACAACGACAGGTCGCTGATGTAGGGGAAGGGATGGCCCGGATCGACGGCCAGCGGCGTGAGGACGGGGAAGATCTCGTCGATGAAGCGACGGCGCAGCTCGTGGTGGCGCTCGGGACGCTCCTCGTAGGGCACGATGCGGATGCCCTCGTCGGCGAGCCCCGCCCGCACCTCGGCGTACGCGCCCGAGTGCTGCGCCACCAGCGCCAGCACCTTGTTGCGGATCGCGTCCAGGGCCTCGGCCGCGGTCAGCCCGTCCGCCGAGGGTGCCGAGCGGCCGGCCGCCAGCTGCTGCTTCAACCCTGCAACCCGGACCTGGAAGAACTCGTCGAGGTTGCTGGCGAAGATGGCCAGGAACCTGGTCCGCTCGAGCAGCGGATTGCGCCGGTCGACCGCCTCGTGGAGCACGCGGGCGTTGAAGTCCAGCCAGGACAGCTCCCGGTTGATGTAGGGGATGGCGGGCTGGACGCGCTGGCGAGAGGGACGCCGCGCGGCGGGCGGACGGACGGCGGTCATGGATCGCTTCTACGGGACGACGAACGTGCGGCGGTCCGCACGCGGAGGCCGAGCTTCGCGATTGTAGCAAGCCCCCTTGCGCCCACCCTCGACGCGCCTGCCGCCGGCTGGCTAACGTAACCCTTTTGTCGTGCTTGACAGGTTAGTGTGCGTTCGCTAGCATGAGGGCGAGCTGAATGGGTGGCCGTCTGCGGTCGCCAAGGGGCCCAGCACTGGGGACGGGCACGATGATCGGACTGGTGGCGCTGGTGGTGTTCCTGGTCGTGTTCGACCTGCTGGCGATGCGCTACGGGGTCGACTCCCGCGTCCACGATGCCCGCCGCTGGATGATCTGAACCTGCCACACCGCGCGCCCGATGCCGGGCCGCCCAAAAGCATCTTCCTCGAACGACCGACCGTTTCGCCCCCCCGACGGTCGGTCGTTCTGCGTCCTGCGGCGATCAGGCGTCGGGCCGGTAGTCCCGCTGGCCGGTGGCGGGGTCGAACCAGACGCGCATGCGCTGGCCGCTGGTGGGATCCGTAAAGACCTCTTCAGTGCGCTGGAAGCCGCTGCGATCGGCAGCCACGGCCGCCTGATAGCGGCCATGCTCGTAGACGGCGGCCACGAGCAGGATCGCCCCGCTCAGGGCCACCCACGCCGCGCTGATGGGCAGGCTTTCGACGAGCAGCAGGGCGGCGAGCGCGAACAGCGAGACGCCGAGCGCGCCGAGCAGCAGGCGGGCGACGCCGTGGAGCGTGGTGGGGCTCATGTCGCGCTCCGCCCGCCCCGTACCTGCTCGTAACCGGAGTCGCCAGGCTCGACGATCACGGCCGTGCCGTAGGCCACGATCTCGCTCATCGTGCCGCCCAGCTCGGAGCTGTCGAAGCGCATGGACAGCACGGCGTTGGCGCCCATGGCCACGGCGTTCTGCACCATGCGGTCCACGGCCTGACGGCGGGTGTCCTCCAGCAGCTCGGTGTACTCGTGGATCTCCCCGCCGACGAGGCTGCGCAGGCCTGCCGCCACGTTGCCGGCAAGGCCGCGGCTGCGCACCACGAGGCCGAAGACGTGGCCCTTGGTCTCGACGACGCGCTGGCCGGCGATGAAGTTGGTGGTGCTGATGATCACGGATGCCCTCCCGGGTCATGGCCCGCGTGTGGAGCGGCCTCGCGCCGGGCGGCGTCCTCTGGACAGGGGCACGCTTCGCGGAGTCGCTCGAACGTGTAGTAGCCGGTATGGTGGCCGTCGGCCCAGGTCGGCGCAAGGGCGTACTGGCCCACCAGCTGGACGTCGGTCAGCTGGGTCTGGGCCGGCGTGAGCGCCGGCGCCGTGTCGAGCCAGCCGGGCTGTCCGGCCTCGCCCCGGCAGTAGGCGCAGGGGCACAGCCAGCGCAACGTCACGAAGTCGTAGCGGCTCCGGTGGCCGTCGGCCCATTCGATCTCGAGTTGCCCGGCCGCACGGTCCGCGTGGATGCGCCGGGGCGACAGGTACTCGCCGCCGCTGGTGTAGGTCGAGCTCACGACCCGATCGTAATCCTCGGGCCCTGCGGGCGCCGGCGACAGCGCCGCACCAGGGCTCGCCCGCTGGCGCGGCCCGGCCCGCTACACTCGGGGCCTCATCCCCGGCCACCCGCCACATACCGCAGAGGGAGCCGCCTCCATGCCGCGTGCCCCGCGACCCGACGACCTGCTGACCCTGCGC
>DATHCS010000110.1:0-2759 GCA_035319405.1 Candidatus Dormiibacterota bacterium
CGCGAACTCGGCCGCCCGCTGGCGGGTCTCCTCGAAGAGCCGGGCGTTCTCGAGCGCCACGCTGAGGCTTCCGGCCAAGGTCGTGAGCAGCCGAACGTCCGCTTCGCTGAACGCGTGCTCCCGGTCGAGGTTCTGGAGCGAGATCACGCCGCTGGGGACGCCCCCGATGTGGAGCGGGGCGAAGATGGCCGAGCGGGGCGCCTCGCCGCTGATGACGCCCGGCTGACCCATGGCCTGAGCCACGCCCACCGCATCCCTGTTGATGAGGAGCGGCTGGCCGGTCTCGAGGACGTGGCGCCGCAGGCCGATGTAGGGCATCGTCTCGTTGGGGAAGCGCACACCCCGCTCGATCGTGTACTGGAAGCGGATCAGTCCCTCGTCTCGATCGAGCGTGGCGATGTCGACCACCTGGGCGTCGAAGATCTCCTGGATCTTGTCGCCGACCAGGTCGTACATGGCCTGCGTGTCGAGCTGGCCGGCGAGGCCCTGCTGGACGCCGTTGATGATGGCCAGCTCGGCCGCCCGCTGGTCCGTCTCGGTCAGGAGGCGCTTGGTCTCGTCGAAGAGTCGGGCGTTCTCGAGGGCGACGCCCGTGCTGGCGGCGATGGTCGAGACGAGCCGCTCGTCGGCCTCGGTGAAGGAATGCCGCGGCGGATCGCGCAGCCCGATCACGCCGATGACCTCCTGCCACGCGGGGATGGGCACGCCCAGCCAGGATTCGTTGGGCGACATCCCGGGCTGCATGATGGCGCCCATGGCCAGTGATTCCTCGAGCGTGCCCAGGCGCAGCGGCCGCTTCGTGTTGACCACGATCGAGGTGAGGCCCTCGCCGAGCGCGCCCGGTTCGACCTCGAGGCGACGCCCCGCGTCGAGCCAGTAGGGGAACCGCAGCTCGTTGGCGGCCCGATCCACCAGGGCGATGAAGATGTCGCGCGCCTGCGCCTTGAAGATCCCGTGCAGGCGATCGCCGACCAGCTCGATGACCGCCTCGTAGTCCAGCTGCTGGGCGAGCGCCAGGCCGATCTCGTTGACGATGGCCAGCTCGGCGGCCCGCTGGTCGGCCTCGGTCAGGAGGCGCTTGGTCTCGTCGAAGAGGCGCGCGTTGTCGAGGGCGACCCCCATGCTCGAGGCGATCGTGGAGAGCACCCGCAGGTCCGACTGGTCGAACGCATCCTGCCGCACGTCCTCCAGCGCGACCACGCCCATCACGTCGTCGCCGACGAGGATCGGCACGCCGAGCCACGACTCGGTCACGGTCCCGGTGACGATCGCCCCGGCCGCGTCGGCGTCCTCGCCCTTGCCGAAGAGCAGCGGACGGCGTTCCCGGATGATCGTCGAGTTGAGCCCTTCGCCGAACGGGCGCTCGTAGGCGGGAACCCGCTGGCCCTCGTCGATGACGTAGGGGAAGGCGATCGTGGCGGCCTTGGGGTCGTACAGCGAGATGCTGATCGAGCTGACGTCGAAGAGGCCGCGGATGCGCTCGCCGACCAGCTCGATGATGGCGTCAAAATCCAATTGCTCGGCCAGGGCCATGCCGATCTCGTTGACCAGCGCGAGCTCCGCCGCGCGCTGGTCGGTCTCGGCCAGCAGGCGCTTCGTCTCGTCGAAGAGGCGCGCGTTCTCGAGGGCCACGCCCATGCTCGCGGCGATGGTCGAGACGAGCCGCTCATCCGCCTCGCTGTAGGCGCCGGGTTCCGTGTTGCCCATAGCCACGACCCCGATGACGTCGTCGCCCGCGGGGATCGGCGCCCCCAGCCAGGATTCCGTCGTCCGACCGGACGACGCCGCGGATGCGCTACTGGCCTGCTGGTCCGCGGCGGTTCCAAGGCGCAGCGGCCGCTTGGTGTCGATGACGATCGAGGTCAGGCCGCGGCCGAGGGGGATCGGGTCGCGGTGCAGGCGCGCTCCGGCCTCGATATCGAAGGGGAACGAGATCATGCCCGTGCCACGGTCGTGGAGGGCGATGAAGAGGTCGTGCGCCTGCTGCCGGAAGATCGCCACCAGCCGCTCGCCGACGAGCTCGATGATGGCCTGGAAGTCGAGCTGCTTCGCGAGCGCCATGCCGATCTCGTTGACCAGCGCGAGCTCCGCCGCTCGCTGGTCGGTCTCGGCCAGCAGGCGCTTCGTCTCGTCGAAGAGGCGCGCGTTCTCCAGGGCCACGCCCATGCTCGCGGCCAGCGTGCTCAGCAGGCGGGCGTCGCCGTCGGAGAACGCATGCGGGCGGGTGCTCTCGAGGACGATCACGCCGACCACCCGATCACCGGTCAGGATCGGCACCCCCAGCCAGGACTCGGTGACGCTGCCGCCGCCGAAGATGGCGCCTCGCGCTTCGGCCTCGTCGTGGGTCCGGATCAGCAGCGGCTCGCGCGAGCGAATGACGATCGAGGTGAGGCCCGGCCCGAGCTGGAAGGGCGCGGTGTGGGCCCGGGTCCCCTCGTCGATCTCGTAGGGCCAGCTGATGAGGTTGGTTGCCTCGTCGTAGAGCGCGATGGAGACCGAACGCGTCTCGAAGATCGAGCGGATGCGCTCGCCCACCAGCTCGGTGATCGCCTCGAAGTCCAGTTGGCGGGCGAGGGCCTGGCCGATCTCGTTGACGATGGCCAGCTCGGCATTGCGCTGGCGGGTCTCCTCGAGCGCGCGCGCTCGGCTGAGCGCCGTCGCGATGTGTTGCCCCACGAACGTGAGCAGGTCTCGATCCTGCCCGGTGTACGCGTGGCCGTGCTGATACGACTGCACGACGACCAGGCCCAGCGTGTGGC
>DATHCS010000111.1:0-2826 GCA_035319405.1 Candidatus Dormiibacterota bacterium
GACGGTTTCCCCCGCACCCGACCGCAGGCCGAGGCCCTCACCACGGCCCTCGCCCGACGCGGCCAGCGCGTCGAGCAGGCGCTCTACGTCGGCGTCCGCGAGAGCGAGCTGCGGCGCCGTCTGTCAGGTCGCTGGATCTGCCGCGCCAGCGGCCACAGCTACCACGTCATCGACCACCCGCCCGTGCGGCCGGGCGTGTGCGACATCGACGGCTCGCCGCTCTACCAGCGCGACGACGATCGCCCCGACACCGTGCGCGCACGGCTTGCCGCACAACTGCCGCCGATGTACGACGTGGTGGACTACTACACCGAGCAGGGCGTCCTCACCGCGGTCGATGGTGAGGGCACCATCGACGAAGTGACGGACGCGCTGCTGCGCTGCCTCGCGCAGCCCGCCCGATGAGCCAGGCGTCGTTCGCCGAGCGTCGCGTGACGCTCAAGAGCCGTCGCCAGCTCGAGCAGATGGCCCAGGCCGGCCGGGTGGTGGCCGACCTCCTCGATCACGTCGGCGAGGCACTGCGCGCGGGCCTCACCACGCTCGACCTGGACGACCTGGCGATGGGCTTCCTGCGGGAGCGCGGCGCGGTGCCCTCGTTCGTCGGCGTGCCCGGGCCGAAGGCCCCCTATCGCCACGCCCTGTGCATCTCCATCGACGATCAGATCGTGCACGGCGTGCCCGGACGACGACGGCTCGAGGAGGGACAGATCGTCTCCGTCGATGCGGGCGCCATCGTCGACGGCTGGCATGGCGACGCCGCGCGCACCTGGGTCCTGGGCGAGGTCCCGCCCGCCGCGGCGCGCCTCGTGGACGCCACGCGCCGCGCCCTGTACGCGGGCATCGCCGCGGCCCGGCCGGGTGGTCACCTGGGGGACATCTCGGCGGCCGTGGAGGACATCGCCCGGGCGGAGGGCTTGGGGATCGTGCGGGCCTACGTCGGCCATGGCATCGGCACCGAGATGCACGAGGAGCCGCAGGTGCCGAACTACCGCACGGGCCACCCCGGGCGCCGTCTCGAGCCGGGGCTCTGCCTAGCCATCGAGCCGATGTTCACGCTCGGCTCGCACGAGACCGTGCTCCGTGACGACGGCTGGACCGTGGCGACCCGTGACGGCAGCCTGGCCGCGCACTGGGAGCACACCATGGCCATCACCGAGGAGGGACCGCGCATCCTGACCACCAACCTGCCGGCCGAGGAACGCTTGCCGGCATTCGCCGCGACCTGATACACTGGCCGTTCGTGCGTCGGGCCTCGGCCTGAGCGTGCGAGCCGTTGTGCCCCGCGGGGCCGGCACCAAGGTGCCGCCTGCGCCGGGCCCCAACCCACCGTCCATGCATCGAGAGGAGCCTGTCGCCGCCTGTGGCCAAGAAGGACGCGATCGAGGTGGAGGGCACGGTCGTCGAGCCGCTGCCCAACGCGATGTTCGCGATCGAGCTCGAGAACGGGCATCGAGTCCTGGCCCACATCAGCGGCAAGCTCCGCATGAACTTCATCCGCATCCTGCCGGGCGACCGGGTCCGCGTCGAGCTCTCGCCGTACGACCTGTCGCGTGGCCGGATCACCTACCGCCTCAAGTAGGAG
Organism: Candidatus Dormiibacterota bacterium; assembly: GCA_035319405.1. Classification (GTDB taxonomy): domain Bacteria; phylum Chloroflexota; class Limnocylindria; order Limnocylindrales; family CSP1-4; genus DASPUH01. The sequence continues at coordinate 1,583 of DATHCS010000111.1, forward strand.
CACCGTGAAGGTCCGAGCCTCGGTCAAGGCGCGCTGCGAGCGCTGCAAGATCATCCGCCGCCACGGCACCGTGATGGTGATCTGCAGCAACCCCAAGCACAAGCAGCGCCAGGGCTAGGAGAACGAGTTGGCACGCATCGCCGGCGTCGACATCCCGCGCGAGAAGCGCGTCGAGGTGTCGCTGACCTACATCTACGGCATCGGCCTGCCCACCAGCCAGAAGATCCTCGGCCAGGCGAACGTCAATCCCGACACCCGCGTGCGTGACCTGACCGATGAGCAGGTCGGCCGCCTGCGCGAGATCATCGACCGCCGCTACAAGGTCGAGGGCGACCTGCGGCGCGAAGTGGCCCTCAACATCAAGCGGCTCCAGGAGATCGGCTCGTACCGCGGGCTGCGCCACCGCCGCAACCTGCCCGCCCGCGGGCAGCGCACCAAGACGAACGCCCGGCAGCGTCGCGGTCCCAAGCGGACCGTCGGCGTGCGGCGCAAGAAGTAGCCAGGAGCGACAGCCCGAGCATGGCGGAACGGAAGCGCGCCACCAAGGCGCGACGGCGTGAGCGCAAGAACGTGCCCTTCGGCCACGTGCACATCCAGGCCAGCTTCAACAACACGATCATCACGATCACCGATCCCGCTGGCGCGACCGTGGCCTGGGGCAGTGCCGGCATCGCCGGCTTCAAGGGCTCCCGCAAGAGCACGCCCTACGCCGCAGCCCTCTCGGCAGACGGGGCGGCGCGCCGCGCGATGGAGCACGGCATGCGCCAGGTCGAGGTCTTCGTCAAGGGCCCCGGCGCCGGGCGTGAGCAGGCCATCCGCTCGCTCCAGGCAGCGGGCCTGGAGGTCACCGCCATCACGGACGTGACGCCCATCCCCCACAACGGCTGCCGCCCGCCCAAGCGGCGCCGGGTCTAGGACGACCATGGCTCGCTATTCGGGATCCGTCTGCCGCCTCTGCCGTAGGGAAGGCACCAAGCTCTACCTGAAGGGCGCCCGCTGCTACACGAAGAAGTGCGCCGTCGAGCGCCGCCCCGCCCCGCCCGGCCAGCATGGCGTGCGACGCCGCAAGGTGAGCGACTTCGGCGTGCAGCTGCGCGAGAAGCAGAGGGTGCGCCGTGTCTACAGCGTCATGGAGCGCCAGTTCCGGGGCTACTTCGAGACGGCCGAGTCGCGCCCGGGCGTGACCGGCGAGAACCTGCTGCGGCTGCTCGAGACGCGTCTCGACAACGTGGTCTTCCGCATGG
>DATHCS010000112.1:0-2712 GCA_035319405.1 Candidatus Dormiibacterota bacterium
CGGATCGTTCCGAAGACCTCGCCGTGCGCCCTGCCCACCGCGTCTGCGTCAGCCGGGTCGACCAGGAACATCCGCGTCCGCACCACGTGACGGGGGGCGCCGCCGGCCTCGGCCAGGGCGGCCAGGATGATCTCCAGGCAGCGCCGCGCCTGGGCACCCGCGTCGGGCTCGACATGGCCGTCAGGCCAGATGGGCGCGGTGCCCGAAACCAGCACCCGAGGGCCGATCCGGATGGCGCGGCTGAAGCCGATCGTGCCCTCGTAGGGCGAACCCGACCGGACGCGCTGGCGCTGGCGGACCATCAGCGCCCGCCACCTGCGGGCATCATCCGTAGTTCGCCGCGGCGCGCCGCAGCTCCTCGGCGATCTCGCCGCGGAGGGTCGCCGGCTCGAGGACCGTGGCGTCGGCCCCCCACCCGAGCAGCCACAGCTTGATCTCGCGCAGGCCGGCCACGCGCCCTCGCCAGAGCAGCGACCCGTCGGGCTGGGGGCTCAGCTCCTGGCTGGGGTGCCAGCGCGTCTCGGCCACGCGCCGCGCCACCCCGGGGGAGAAGCGCACCAGGACGGTCTCAAGGGGCTGGTCCGCGATGATGTCCCAGGCTCGACGCAGGTCCGCCGCGACGTCGACGCGGGAGTCGGGGGCGAAGGTGCGGGGCGTGAGCGAGGCCTCGATGATCCGCTCCACCTTGTAGGTCCGCACCGCCTTCCGCTCCTCGTCCCAGCCGATCAGGTACAGCGCATGGGTCAGGGCCGACGGCTCGAGGGCGTAGGGGCGCACGGTCGCCCGGCGCAGCCCGCGCTCGGGGTCATAGACGGCTGCGTCGTACTCGATGGTGACGACCCTTCGGCCCGCCCAGGCCTGCGTCAGCGTGCGGAAGACGCGGGTGAAGCGTTCGTTGGCCGGCGTCGCGGCGAAGGCGTCGGCCGTCGCCCTGATGTGCTCCGCCAGCACGTCGGGGAGGATCTGGGCCAGCTTGACGAACGCCCCGATGAGCTCGGGATCCTGCTCGTCGGTCGTCTTCGCCAGCACGCGAGCGGCCAGGAAGAGGGCCGTCGCCTCGTCCAGGGTGAGCTTCAGCGGTGGCAGGAAGGCGTCTGCCTCCAGGCCCCACATGCCGTCCGCCTGCCAGACGGGCAAGGCACCGTCGAGGCTCATCGCCTCGAGGTCGCGGTAGGCGGTGCGCTTCGAGACGCCGACCTGCCGCGCCAGGTCGGCCGCGCTGATCCCTTCCGGGTGCGCATGCAGGATCAGGGCCACGCGCAGGAAGCGTGCGGCGCGATCCCACTTGCCGCCATGCTCGGCCCAGGTGGACCCCCGTTCGGGCACGCCCTAAGGGTACCCGGCGCGCCGTGCCCGCTTCACAGTCGAGCGGGCGGAGCGGCTCAAGGAGCGGCCGAGGGCGCCGGGCCGATCGTCCGCGGGACGTCGCGCAGCAGCGCCGTCAGCTCCGCCTCGAGGGTGCCCTGCACGCCGCCGCCCGGCCAGCTGTTGGGTGGCAGGCCCGAGACGCGCACCTGGGCCATGCCCAGCTCGCCGTCGGCGAAGACCCACCAGTCGAGCTGGCCGCGCCACGCACCCAGGTCGGGCGCCGGGCCCGGAGACGCCGTCTCGGCCAGCCAGACCAGCTCAGGGAAGCTGGCGAGCGCGAGGGGGCCCGTGGTGAGCGTGCGGCAGTGGCGTGCCGGAGCGCCGCCCACCTGTTCGAGCCCGACATCCTCGGCGGCGACGCGGTTGGCCGGGCTCAGGCCGTTGGCCACGACGGCCCCGTCGAGGGTCGGCGCCGGCTCCGTCTCGCCCACCGGCAGTTGCAGCGCGCGCCAGGGCTCCGTCCCGCTGCGCATCCACGCCTCGTCACCGAGGCGCACGTAGGCGCGGGTGGCCGGTACGCGGTCGCGCACGCCGCTGGCTCCCCACTGCTCGTCGCGGCCGGCGCGCTCGCCGTCGAGGCGCGTCGAGCCGCGCTCCTTGCCGTCGACGGCGGCGCTCGCGTCGACGTGCACGGAGGCCCAGGTGCCGATCGAAAGCGGGCCGTCGCAGCGCGGCGGAATGGCGTCGGGGTCGACCGGTCCGTAGGCCGAGACGGGTGGCCGCTCCTGGCGAAGCGCGAGGGCATTGGTCACCAACGCGCCGCCGACCAGGATCCCGCAGACGGCGGCGAGGGCAAGGCCGAGCGTTGCGCCCCACAGCAGTCGCCGCCGTCGCATCGCGGTCTCGCCAAGCCGGCGCCGGGCCAGTCCCAGGCCGGCGAAGAGGCACGTCGCCAGCAGCGTGACCGATCCCGCGTAGACAGCCTCCCATGACGGCAGCAGGAGCGCCTGGTCGGGCGGGCCGGTGAGGCCCTGCGCGATCCCCGCCAGCACGGGGATGAGCAGCAGGCAGGCCACGATCCCAAGCCAGCCCATGAGCACCGAGGCCCGGTCGCCGCGGGCCAGGGGCGGGTAGCGCACGGCGAGGAGGGCCACGACCGCCGGCAACAGCGTTGCCGCCGCGACGATCCAGTCCAGCGGCCCCCCGGGGTGGTACCAGACGAGGACCGCCGCGAAGAGGAGCAGCCACAGGATCGACAGGAAGCCGGCGATCAGGCGCAGCTCGTAGAGGCGGACGCGCATCGCGGGCGAGCTTACGCCGTCCCTCCGGCGCGCGAGGCGGGGCACTAGGATGCGCGCCATGGTGCGACCGGTGATCAGCCTGCTCAGCGACTTCGGAGCCCGC
>DATHCS010000113.1:0-3471 GCA_035319405.1 Candidatus Dormiibacterota bacterium
GAGCGGCCGCCTGCTCGCCGAGGTCGTCGTGACGCGCGCCGAGGTGGACGTCAGCGGTGTGGACGATCCGTAGCATCCGGTCTTGGGCGGGCCTCCATCGGTCAGCTCGGACGACGCGGGCCGGGGACCTCCCAAAGTGCCGCCGAGGCGGGGCCGGCGACGGTGGGTGGTTTGCGCGAGCGAGGCGCCCCCATGACTCCCCGCTCGCCACCCCGATCCTGCTCGGCCATTGTGACAGGTACGGTGTCACGCCCGCCAGCCGGCCCACAGTCGGCCTCACCTGTGGGCAGCTCGGCTGCGGACGCTTCTGACGCTGGATCCGTGCCAGATGCTCACGGAGCGAGTGTTCGGCAAAGACCCTGGCCCTGTAGCCGGGGCCATGGCTGCATCGTCATGCAGTGGTGGCGCATCCCGAGCCTGCAAGCGATGCAGGCGCGCATCGAGATGCGGCGACCGGGCGGTCAGAGGCCGCGTCGGCGGCGGTCGACCGTGCCGAAGGTTCCCTGGGCGTGCATCTGGCAGGAACGCCCGGCACGGGGCGGGCGGCGCTGGCGCGCTACACGGCACCGAGCTGGCGGCGCTGGCGCGCTACACGGCACCGAGCGGGCCGGATGCCTCGCCTGCCTGATTCCTCGAGTCGTTGTAGGATGCGCGGCGAACAACCCGGTGCGCCCCGCCCATGGCTCCCTACATCGACACTTTGGGTCGCGCGGCCCCGGCGTTCAACCAGCCAACCTCGCTCGTCCCGTCTGCCGATGTCGGCTGCCTCCAGGGGTGCTCGCAAGACCGTGCCGAGCCCACGGCCACCCTGGAGAACGACCCAAAGTGACCTACGTCGATCGGACCCTGAACTGCGTCGATTGCGGGGTGGATTTCATCCACTCGGCCGCCGACCAGGAGTACTACGTGCAGAAGGGGTTCACCAGCGAGCCGAAGCGCTGCACCAGCTGCCGCGCCAGCCGCCGCGCCGCGCGCGACTCCGGCGATGACCTACGCAGCCTCGGTGGCCCCCGCGGCTACGAGCGCGGCGACGACCGCCCCAACCGCGAGTACTTCGCGGTGATCTGCTCCTCCTGTGGCAGCCAGGCCCAGGTCCCCTTCAAGCCGCGCATGGACCGACCGGTCTACTGCTCGGACTGCTTCCGGACAGTCCACCCGGACTGACGCCGGGGCCACCGGTACCTCCGGGGGAGTTGTCGGGAGCGCCGCCCGCGGCGACGCTCCCGCCATGACCAAGCGCTGGATCGCCGCCGCCCTCTGGTTCTACGCCGGTTGGTGGCTCGGCAACTTCGTCTCCGACTTCGCCGGAGTGAGCTTCCTGCTCGGCCCGGCCCTCGGGATCGGGCTCGCCGTCCTGATCGCTGGCGACCCGTTCCATCGCGTCTGGCCCCGCCCGGCCCGCCAGACCCCGCCGCCGGTCCACGTCGCGCCCGAAGCGATCTGACCCGACCGGCACACACGCCGCATCGACGACCGGTGTCCCACGGACGCCGGTCGTCCTGATCCCTCGAGCTGATCCCTAGAGCCGGAACGCGTCGCCGGCGCGGTGGCGCTCGCGGCTGCGCCCGCGCCAGACCGTGACCCGCGAGGCGCCCCGGACCTGCCACGAGCCGTCGCGGCCGATGACCGCGGTCTCCTCGTCGATCCCGAGCACGACCGAGCCGCGCGGCGCCTGCAGGGCGACCAGCGCCGACATCGGTTCGGGCCACGCGTCGTAGTGCGGCACCACCGAAGCCCCGGGTGCGAACCCGAGCCCCGGCTGCCAGCGCAACGGCCAGGGCAACATGCGCGCCCGGAAGTCGAAGGTATGCCCCGCGAGGACCATCGCCCCCGCTGAGCACCCGGCCAGGACGGCACCGCGTTCGTGCGCCTCCGCCAGGGCGGCCCCGACGGCACTGCCGGCCAGGACGTCGAGCAGGTAGTCGGGTTTGCCGCCCGAGAGGTAGATGAGATCGGCCTCGCCGATGGCCTGGCTCGCCGCGTCCTCGTCGGCGCTCGCGCGGTCGCGGACGAGGACCGGCTCGACCTCGGCACCAAGCTGCCCGAAGTGGCCGACCCCCATCGCGGCCCAGCGCTGGAACACGTCCTCACCGTCGGGATACGAGGCGGTCGGCAGGATCGCCACGCGTGGCCGCGACCGGCCGGTGGCGGCGAGCAGCTCGAGATCGATCTCGGCCATCGCGGGAAGGAATTCACCGGCGCCAACGAGCGCCACGGGTCCGGGCACGCCGAGAGTCTAGCCGCGGTCCGTCGCGCCCGCCCCGAGCGTCGTCGGCGCATCGGCGCGCCGCCGGGCGAGCATCACGCCGCCGGACGGGGCATCCCGCGTCGGCCGCGTGCGACACTGCCCGGGCATGACTTCTCGGCAGCGCTGGACGCTGGTCGCCACGATCATCGGGTCCGGCGTGGTCTTCCTCGACGGGACGATCGTCAACGTCGCCCTCAAGCGCATCGGCCAGGACCTGCCGGCGACGGCGATCTCGCCGTTCGAGGGCCAGACCTACATCGTCAGCGGGTACCTCGCGGTCCTCGCTGCGCTGCTCATCCTGTCGGGTGCCCTGTCCGACCACTACGGGCGCCGGCGCATCTACGCGATCGGCCTCACCGGCTTTGCCGCGACCTCCGCGCTGTGCGGGCTGGCGCCGACCCTCGAATGGCTCGTCCTCTTCCGACTGCTCCAGGGCGCGACCGGGGCGCTCCTGGTGCCGGGCTCGCTCGCGCTCATCACCCATGCCTTCGACGGGCCAGCGCGGGCGCGCGCGTTCGGCGTGTGGGCCTCGGCCACCTCCGCGCTGACGCTGCTCGGCCCGGTCGTTGGCGGGCTCATGGTGGACAGCGTCGGTTGGCGAGCCGCATTCCTCCTGAACGTGCCGTTCATCGTCGTCGCCCTGTGGGCCACGATCCGCCACGTCGAGGAATCGCGCGATACCGAGGCGACCGGACGCTTCGACTGGCTGGGCGCGGCCGTCGCGGCCGTCGCCATCGGTGGGCTGTCGTTCGGGCTGATCCGCGGCGAGCAACAGCAGTGGGCCGATCCCCTGGCGTGGGCGGTGCTCATCGTCGGGGTCATCGCGCTGATCTCGTTCCCGATCCTGATGGCCCGCCGTCCGAATCCCCTGGTCCCGCTCGGGCTCTTCAAGTCGCGCGCATTCGCGACGATCAACCTCGCGACCTTCTTCATCTACGGCGCGCTGTACGTCAACTTCAGCTACCAGAGCCTGCTGCTCCAGGGCGTGCTCGGCTACTCCGCGCTGGCGGCCGGCGCGATCGGCGTGCCGGCCGGGATCCTGCTGACCCTCCTCTCGGCACGGGTCGGGACCATCGCCGGCCGGATCGGGGCACGGCGGTTCCTGCTCATCGGGCCGTCGCTCATGGCCTGCGCAACGCTCTGGTGGTCGCGCGTCCCGGCCGGGTCGACGGCCTGGCACGCGTCGCTGTCGGCCCCCTCCTCGCTGGTCCCGCCGTCCAGCG
>DATHCS010000114.1:0-16362 GCA_035319405.1 Candidatus Dormiibacterota bacterium
TAGCCCTTGCGGTGGACGTCGTCGAACGTGTCGCGCAGCAGGAAGTACTCGAATTCGGAGCCGGCCTTGATGACGTAGCCGCGTTCTGCGGCTCGCGCCACCTGGCGCTTGAGCATGGTCCGCGGCGAGACGGGGATCTCCTGGTGGGTTTCCTCGTCGATGGTGTCGCCGAGCACGAGCGCCGTCTTCTCCAGCCATGGCAGGACGCGCATGGTGTCCCAGACGGGCATGGCGATCCAGTCGCCGTAGCCCGTCTCCCAGTTCATCAGCGCGAAGCCTGCGGGCGTGTTCATCTCCATGTCGGTGCCCAGGAGGTAGGTGCAGAAGTGGGCGCCGTGGTCGACAACGCCGTCCAGGAAGGCCTGCGCCTGGACGCGCTTGCCCATCAGGCGGCCCTGCATGTCGGTGAGGGCCACGATGAGCGTGTCGATCTCGCCCCGGCCGATGAGGCTCTTCAGCTCCGCCAGGCGAGGCGAGGCGGTCTGTCGTTCGCTCATTCCGTTCCCTCCTCACCGGCCGCGGGGGCGGCCGGAAGGCCATGTCGATGGGGCCGACCGGCAGCACCGGCCGACCCCATCGGCGGACGCGTCGCTGATGGCTCAGGCGCTCGCCGGTCCGGCAAGCTCCTCGGCGGCGTGTTCGAACTCACGCTCGAGCTCGGTCAACTCCTCTTCACGACCCATGACCCGCGGACCCTGGAAGCGGCTGCGGGCCCACGCGAAGTAGTAGATCACGAGCAGCAGGATCGTCCCGATCATGAAGGGCCACGAGATGTTGCCCGAGGTCGGGAAGGAGAAGAGGATCATCAACACGATCACCCAGAAGACGCTCAGCCAGGCGATCGGTTTCGACCAGCGCCCGAGGCTCCAGACGCGCTCCTTGAGCCAGTCCGTGGTGGTGGCCCCGAGGTAGATGACGAGGCCATAAGCCGCGTAGAGGAAGATCGTTGAGATCGCCGTGATGATCACCACGGCCGTTCCCGTCCCCACGATGAAGGCGGCCACGGAGAAGATCCAGGCGACCACGGTGATCGCGGTCAGCGAGTTGGCCGGCGTCCGGTAGCGGTGCGAAACGCGCTTCAGCCAGCGGGAGCCGGGGATCCCGTCATCGCGGCTGAAGGCGAAGAGCATGCGGCCGGCGGCGGCGATCGACGCCAGGCCGCAGAACCACATGGCGATGGCGATGCCCGCGAGGAGCAGGTCACCCGCCCCGACCCCGATGATGACGATGCTGTTGAGGTTGTACTGGAGGATGGAGATCACGGCGTAGCCGCCGCCGAAGTAGTACTGGCTCGCCAGCGTGAGGTCGCTGGGCAGCGGGTTGGGGAACAGCTGCGACAGGCTCGGCAGGTGCGTCGTGAGCGCCAGCAGGAAGATGAAGCCCACCACGGCCGAGACGGCCACCGACAGGAACACGCCCCAGGCGCTGGCGACGCGCGCCCCCACGGTCTCCTCGGCGACGTGGGCCGAAGCGTCGTAGCCGGTGTACGTCCAGTTGGCCTGCAAGAGCGAGAACAGGAAGGCGAGGATCAGGGGGTAGGTGATGGCCGCGCCGTAGTTGAGCTCCAACGGCCCGAGGGCGTTCTGCCACGATCCGGCCTGGTCCTGCGGCTGGATGGCGAAGAGCGTCAGTCCCGACTGGTCCGCCTTGCCGACGAGGAAGATGAGGGCCACGACGAGGGCCACGACGGCGATGTGCCACCACACGGAGACCTGGTTGAGCAAGGCGACCAGGTTGATGCCGGCGATGTTCAGGATCAGCTGGATCAGCATGATCACGCCCATCGTCACGAGCGCACCGGTCAGGATGGCCTGACTGCCGAGGGAGAAGACGACCGTCGTGTTGTCGTAGGTGATGCCCGCCCCAGCCAGCAGCGGTGTGACGATCGTCGCGTTGAGGAAGTTCGCCGCGGCCCAGTTGATGCCCGCGACGATCGCGAACTGGCCGATCAGGTTGAACCAGGCGGTCCACCAGCCCCAGTTCTTGTTCTTCATCTTGCTGGCCCAGTAGTAGAGCCCACCCGCCGTGGGATAGGCCGATGCGATCTCCGCCATGGAGGCTGCGATCAGGAGCACGAAGACCGTCACGAGCGGCCAGCCGATCATCACCGCCGCGGTGCCCGCCCAGGCGAGGCCGTAGTCGTAGAGGATCACCGCGCCGGTGAGGATCGAGATGATGCTGAAGCTGATGGCGAAGTTGCTGAAGCCGCCCATCGAGCGGAACAGCTCCTGCGCATAACCCAGCCGGTGGAGGTCGTGGACGTCCTGCTGGATGACCTCGTCCCGCGATGGTCTCTGGGTCATGAGAGCCTCCCTCTGCACCTCGCCCACGGCCGCGCCCGGGGTTCAGTGCCGGCACGCCGGATCCGCGAGGCGCGCGCCAGGCGCTGCTGGGTCCCAGGCTCTCCGATCGGCCTCGGTCGCGCCGCCCCCAAGGCCCCTTCTGGCACGATCGAGTCAGTCGCCGATGATAGCGAGCGTCACCCGGCTGCGAAAGGTGCTTCTGCGAACCGTCTGGGGAACGGCGGCCGCCCTAGAAGAGACGCCGAACGTCGGCCGAAACGTGCAGCTGGAAGACCTCATCGCCGAGCGCCGGGTCGAGGTCGAGGTCCGTCACTTCGGCGTGGCGCGTGAGGCGGTCGGCGACGTGTTCCTCGAGCAGCAGGATCAGGCCGCTCGCCCGGTCGACCGCCAGCTCGAGCCAGCGGTCCGGGCGGTCCTGCAGCACCTCGGCGGTGCGCGGGTGCGCCGCCCGCACAACGTAGACCTCGCGGCCGCGCAATCGCGCCGTGCCCAGCAGCGCCAGGTCCGCCGTGACCAGCACGTTGCGGCAGAACCCATGCGGGTGCACGAACGTGTCGACCAGCGATTCGGCCGGCAGGCTCGTCCTGGGCACGTAGACCTGTGCGAAGCTCGGCAGGTCAGCAGCGGTGATGCCGGACGGGCGAGGCCGCAGGGGTCGCTGGCTGGTGGCGCCGCTGCGCGCGTCGTAGGTGCGCACTTCCTGGCCGTCGCTGACCCAGACGCGACTGGCGCCGCGCGGCGCGGCGCTGTCGAAGCGGGTCACGACCTTGGCCATGCCCGGATGGCGCAGCCAGAGCTCGTACGTCGTGGTCGACGTTCCCGCGGCGCTCTCGACCCGATCGACGAGGCGCAGGCGAAGCGACTGGAAGCGCAGCTCAGCCTCGCGCATGAAGGCGAAGAGGTCGCTCAGGGTGGGCCCTTCCGGTGCCGGCGCCACCACGAGCGAGGGGGCCGGGACCGGGGCGGGCGCGGGAGCCGGCAGGCCCGCGGGCGCGGCGGGCACCGGCAGCGCGCTGCGCTCGGGGGGTTGGGCCATCGCCGGATTGTAGGCTACGGGAAAGGCCCCCGGCTGGGCTGCCGGGGGCCTTTCGATTGTGGTCTAGAGGGTCGCCGTGGACCTCACGGCGCGATGAAGGGGCCGACGCCGTTGGCGACCTGGTCGGTCACCGCCCCGGTGCCGCCGAGCACGTAGATCTGCTGCGGTTCGAGCCGCTGCAGCTCCGCCGCCGTCACTACCGGGACCTCGTTGGTGGCGACGAGCAGGACCGGGCCTCCCACGAAGCCGGCTGCCGCCGCGCCCGCGAGGGCGTCGGGGTAGTTGAGACCGGTGGCCAGGTACGCCGCGGGCACGCCCGGGTCGAAGACCGCCGCGCTCACCGCGGCCGCCGTCCCGTAGCGATCGGACCCGGCGAGGCGGCTCACGCCGCCGCCGGTGTCATACGCGTCGAGGGCGGTCATCACGGATGCCGACACGGCGCCCGTGCCGCCCACGACCACGATGCGGTTCGGCTTGATGCGGGTCAGCTCGGCCGTCACGGAGGAGGGCAGGCTGCCGGAACCGGGGACCAGGAGCAGCGGACCGCCTTCGGCCGCGGCCGCCGGTCCCGCCGAGAGAGCGTCGGGGTAGTTGGCCCCGGTGGCCACGTACACGACGCCCGTCCCGGCCGTGAACGGCGTGGGGAAGGACGCTGCGCTGATGGCCGCGGCGGTGGCGTACCGATCCGAGCCGGAGATCCGCTGCACCGTCTGCGCGCTGTAGGCCTGCAGCGCCGACTTGACCGTATCCGAGACGGAGCCGGTCCCGCCGACGACGATGATCTTGTCGGGCTGCAGGCGCGTCAGCTCGGTCGTGACCGACGCCGGCAGCGGCCCGTTCGGCGGCACCAGCAGCACCGGGCCACCCGCCTTTGCGGCGGCCGGTCCGGCGGCCAGGCCGTCGGGGAAGTTGGCGCCCGAGGCGACGTAGACCTCGTCGACTCCCGGGTTGAAGGTCCGCCGACTGATCGCCGCCGCCGTCGCGTAGCGATCGGCGCCGGAGAGCCGGGAGGCAATCTTGCCCACCGGGATCAGGTCTGCCTGCTGGCTGCCATTGGGATCGTCGAGCGTGACGACCATCCAGCCCAGGGCCGGCGCGTTGGCGAACCGATCCTGGTTGATGCGCAGCTGGAGGCTCGTCGTGTCGGTCGCGACCTTGGGGGTCACGATGGAGCCCGAGCCGGGCATCGAGAAGAAGTCGCCGTTGGAGACGGCCGGGTCCGTGAGGACCGGGTCGAAGGTGCCGGTGCCGTCGACGAAGTCGGGCGCCGCCCCCTCGATGGACAGGCCGTCGGCGATGTAGTCGAAGGGTCCCGACGTCGAAGTGAGGCCAAGGTCGCTGGCCAGGGTCGGCAGCAGGACCGTCGAGCCGTTCATCGGAGCGTCGGCGTACCAGATGTCCAGGATGTTGAAGTCGGCGTCGGTGGTGAAGGCAGCGAACTGGCCGGTGTAGTCGCCGGTCAGGATGTAGCCGAGATCGAAGCCGATGACCCAGAAGTCAGGGTCGCCGTCGCGGTTCGTGTCGATGCCGATGTCGAACTCGTTGACGGACGCGTTGGACCAGGTGTTCCACGTGTTGACGGCGAAGACGATCTGCGTCTCGCCACCGCCGGCGTCGTACGCCTCGGCGCCCACGGCGCGGATGTCGTTGGTCGTCGCCGCGGTGTCGTTCGGGTCGGAGAGACCCCACGAGTAGACGTCGACCACGCCGTCGTGGATCCCGCTGTTGGCCAGCAGGCTCGCGGCGGTGGAGAAGCCGTCGTCGTTCTGGAAGGGCGTGTGCGGTTGCGCCGTCAGGTCGGACGTGCCGCGCGGCACGAGCAGGAAGGGGATGCGCAGCGGGAAGACGCCCGTGCCGCCGCCACTGGGGCTGGCCAGGATGACGCCGGCGATCGAGGTCAGGTCGCCCGGCCCGGCGCCCGTGGCGCTGAACTGGCTCGAATCGGGCAGGCCGGCGAGGGCCAGCTCGTCGAGGGTCAGCTGCACGTCCACGGTGACGCTGCCGTGCGCCGGCACGTCGACGCTGTCGGGGCTGATGTCGATGGTGGCCCCACGGTCGGAGCCCACGAACGAGCTGTTCAGGTCGTAGTGCACGACGCTGCCGCTGTCGTTCCAGATGGTGAAGGACTTGGTCTCGGAGAAGGGCTCGTTCGGCTGCTGGTAGCCGAAGGAAAGGCTCTCGTTGTGGTCGGTCGTGGTGGCGCCCGTCACGGCGACGGCGGCCTCGGAGACGTCGATCACGCCGGCGCCGTTGAGGCGCGGGTCGTAGCCCACGATCTTGCCGCCGCTGGCGTCGGCGGTGCCCATCAGGGCCGCCTTGACGCGGTCGACGCGCGTGGCGATGTTGGTCCAGCCCGGATGGGCCTGCAGCACGAGCGCCGCCGCGCCGGCCGTATGCGGGCTGGCCATCGAGGTGCCCGAGAGGGTCTCCCCGAGGTTGCCGCTGCCGGCCTGCGTGGAGGTGATGCTCACGCCTGGCGCGGTGACGTCAGGCTTGAACATGCTGTCACCGTTGCGGGGTCCGCCCGACGAGAAGGAGGCCGTTTCCTGGTAGGTCGGGTTGGGCTGGGTGCCGGCATCGGCGAGGGTGATCGAGCTCCCCTCCGCCGCCAAGATATCGGGCAGGGCCTCCTTGGCCGTGCCCACCATGGGGATGCTGAAGTTGGGGGCCTGGCCGATGTAGACCGGCAGGTCGCCGACCGGGGTGTCGGCCCGGTTGACGACGATGATGCCGATCGCGCCGTTGGCCTCTGCCAGGGCGCCCTTGTCGACGAAGGCGCAGACGCCGCGACGGACGGCGATGATCTTGCCGCTGATGTCGCCGACCGCGTCGTAGTCGCCCTGATCGCAGCCCAGCGCCAGGCCGCCGGCGCCGTCATCCAGGAGGGCGAGCGTGCCCGTGATGGGCAGGCCCACGCCGGTCATGTTGGTGCCCGGCCAGTCGCTTCCGGGCAGCTGCACCTCGGCCATGGGCAGGTCCGGGAACGCGTCGAGCGCGGCCGCGCTGATCGCGCGCGAAGAGACGCCCGGCGAGCCGGTGATGTACGCGCCAGGGCCCTCGTTGCCGGCGGAGGTGACCACCACCACGCCGGCCGCCGCGGCGTTGTCCGAGGCGACCGCGTCGGGGTCGGTGCCGCGCCCGAAGGCGCTGCCCAGGGACATGTTGATGACGTCCATGCCGTCCTCGACGGCACGATCGATGGCCTCCACGACCACGTCGGTCGGACCGCCGCAGCCGAAGACGCGGTAGCTGTACAGCGTGGCGTCGGGGGCCACGCCCGGGCCGATGCGGAAGTCGTTGTCGGTCAGCGTGTCCGCGTCGTAGCTGCCTGTGTAGGTCGAGCCGTCGTCCAGCACGCCGTAGCCGGCCGCCGTGCCGGCGGTGTGCGATCCGTGACCCACGCTTTCGGTGGTCGCCGGGCAGTCGAGCGGGTTGGGATCGGGGGCCGGGATCGGATTGTAGTCAGGCGACGCGGGGTCGGCGTTGTAGTCGTCGCCCACGAAGTCCCAGCCGCCGGCCACCTTGGTGCTGGGGAAGGCCTGCGTCACGCCGTCGGCGTTGTAGGCGGGGGCGATCGTGTCGCGACCGCCGCTGTCGCCGTAGAGGTAGTCGTTGACATCGCCGCTGCCGCCGAAGTTGGCGTGGTAGAAGTCGATGCCCGTGTCGATGACGCCGATCTTGATGCCGGAGCCGGTGTAGCCGGTGTCCTCCCAGACGGTCGGCGCGCCGATGTAGGGCACGCCGTGGACGTTGTCGCGCTGCACGACCGGCGCGGCGTGCACGGCGACCACGCCGGGCAGCCGCGCCAGGGCAGGCACCCTGGCGGCGGGGATCCGGACGTGGATGCCGTTGTAGGCGGTCTGCATCTGGGCGATGACGCGTCCGCCGAGCGCCCGGATCTGCGGAACGATGCGATCCTGGGCCGCCTTGAGCGGCGCACGGGCCGCGGCGGCCGCGGCATTGGAGAGCTTCTTCCCGGCGGCGGCCTGGGCGAGTGCCACGGGCCTGCCGGACATCTCGACGATGACCGAGGCCATCGCATTCGGCTTGTTGAGCTCGGTGACCAGCTTGTGGTCGACCTTGGCGTCGACCTGCCGGAATCGGGCCTGCTGCGGTTGAGCGGCCAGCGTGCTGGCAGGCAGCAGGGTGGCCAGCAGGAAGAAGCACGTGGCCACGACGGCGAGCGCGCGACGACTCATCGGATCCCTCTCCTCAGGCGATGCCTGTCTCCCGTGGCGTGTTTGCGGTTCGGCCGCCGGCGCGGCGTTCCTGGCTGCGCGCGGGCGACCTGAGGGCCACCTGCCGCGGTTCCCCCGTCCGCGGCGCGGACCCCTAGCCTAGTCCGGCGCGCAACGGCCGACAACGCGATTCCGCACGCCCGGCCGGGCGATCGTGTACGCCTCAGGCGGGCCGGACCATCGCGCCCGGGTCGACCCAGGCGTCGTACTCCTCGCCACTCAGGTAGCCGAGGGCCAGGCCGGCCTCGCGCAGGGTCAGGCCTTCGTGAAGGGCCTTCTTGGCGATGGCCGCGGCCTTGTCGTAGCCGATGTGCGGGCTGAGGGCCGTGACCAGCATCAGGGAACGATCGACGAGCTCGGCGATGCGTTCACGGTTGGGCTCGAGCCCGGCCACGCAGAATTCACGGAAGGAGCGGCAGGCGTCGCTCAGGAGCGCCGTCGACTGCAGGAAGTCGTGGATCATCACCGGCTTGTAGACGTTCAGCTCGAAGTTGCCCTGCGAGCCGGCCACGGTGATCGTCACGTCGTTTCCGAACACCTGGGTGCAGACCATCGTGAGCGCCTCGGCCTGGGTCGGATTGACCTTGCCGGGCATGATGCTCGAGCCCGGCTCGTTCTCCGGGAGGCTCAGCTCGCCGAGCCCCGAGCGAGGCCCGGAGCCGAGCCAGCGCAGGTCGTTGGCCAGCTTCATCAGACTCACGGCGAGCGTGCGCAGCGTCCCGTGGCCCGCGACGACGGCATCATGGGCGGCCAGCGCGGCGAACTTGTTGGGAGCGCTCACGAAGGGCAGGCCGGTCAGCTCGGCGAGCCGCTGCGCGGCTGCCTCGCCGAAACCCATCGGGGCGTTGAGCCCGGTGCCAACGGCGGTCCCGCCGATGGCCAGGCGGTACAGCTCGGGCAGGCAGGCCTCGATCCGTGCCAGATCGTCGTCGAGCTGGGCCACGTACCCGCTGAACTCCTGGCCCAGCGTGAGCGGCACGGCGTCCTGCAGGTGGGTGCGACCGATCTTGACGATGTCGTCGAAGGCGCGGGCCTTGCCCTCGAGCTCGTCGCGCAGCGCACGCACCGCGGGCAGCAGGCGGCGCACGAGCGCCTCCGCGGCGGCCATGTGCATCGCGGTGGGGAAGGTGTCGTTCGACGACTGGGACATGTTGACGTCGTCGTTGGGGTGGATGGGCGACTTGGAGCCGAGCGTGCCGCCGGCAAGCTCGATGGCCCGGTTGGCGATCACCTCGTTGGCATTCATGTTGGATTGCGTACCCGAGCCCGTCTGCCAGACGCGCAGCGGGAAGTGGTCGTCGAGGCGGCCCTCGATGACCTCGTCCGCGGCCCGCACGATCAGCTCGGCCTTGCGGGCATCGAGGCGCCCGGCCGCCTCGTTGACCTGGGCGGCCGCCTTCTTGAGCAGTCCCAGGGCCCGCACCACCTCGATCGGCATGCGTTCCGAGCCGATCGAGAAGTGCTGCAGCGAGCGCTGGGTCTGCGCTCCCCAGTAGCGGTCGGCGGGCACCTCGATCGTGCCCATGCTGTCCGATTCGATGCGGGTCCCGGTCGTTGCGTTGGCCATGGTCGAATCTTATGCCGCGACGCTCAGATCACACCCGCCTGCCGCAGCCGCTCGATCTGGGCGTTCCCGTAGCCCAGCCAGGCCAGGATTTCCTCGCTGTGCTCGCCCAGCAGGGGCGGCGCGCGCCGCACGCTGGCGGGCGTGGCCGAAAGCTTGAAGGGGATGCCCGGGAGGCGCACCGTGCCGGCCGTGGGGTGCGTCACGGTCTGCAGCATCCCCCGGGCCAGGACCTGCGGCTCCGCGAACACGGCGGCGAGGTCGTTGAGCGGACCGCTCGGCACCCCGGCGGCGGCCAGCCGGGCCAGCCAGCTGGCGCTGGCCGCGCCACCGAAGATCTCCTCGAGCAAGGGCCGCAGCTCGTCCCGATGGGCCAGCCGGGCGGCGTTGCTGGCGAAGCGCGGGTCGTCGGCCAGTCCGGGTCGCTCGAGCGCCTCGCAGAAGCGGTGCCACTGGCGCTCGGACCCCACGGCCACGGCGATCTCGCCGTCGGCGGTGCGGAAGGTCTCGTAGGGCGTGATGTTGGGATGCTCGTTGCCCAGCCGACCAGGCACCACGCCGCCGATCAGGTAGTTGGCGGCCTGGTTGGCCAGCCACGACACGCTGGCCTCGAGCAGGGAGATGTCGATCCGCTGGCCGGTCGCGCCCCCGGCCTGCCCGGGAGCCCGCGCCTGCCCCACGAGCGCCGCCAGGAGGGCGACCGCGCCGAGCATGCCGGTGCTCAGGTCGGCGATCGCGACCCCAACCTTGGTGGGGCTGCCCCCCGCCGCGTCCGGCTGGCCGGTGAGCGACATCAGTCCGGCCACCGCCTGGATGATGAAGTCGTAGCCGGGCCGGTCGGCCAGCGGGCCGTCGGGCCCGTAGCCGCTGATGGCGAGGTGCACCAGTCGCGGGTTGATGGCCTGCAGTCGCTCGTCGGGAAAGCCCAGCCGGGCGAGGCCCCCAACGCGGTAGTTCTCCACCAGCACGTCCGCGCGTGCGAGGAGCCGGGCGAGCACCTCGCGGCCCGCCTCGTGCTTGAGGTCGAGGCGCAGGCCGCGTTTGTTGCGGTTCACCGCCAGGTAGTAGGCGGCCTCGCCGGCGTAGCCGGGCTGGTTGCGCGGATCGCCTTTCGGGTAGCGCCGACCAGGCTCGGGCAGGCCCGCGAAGGGTGGCCCCCAGGCGCGCGTGCCGTCGCCCTCCGGCGGCTCGACCTTGATGACCTGAGCGCCGAGGTCGCCCAGCAGCATGGTGCAGAACGGGCCGGCCAGGACGGTCGACAGGTCGCACACCACGAGACCGGCGAGCGGTCCGCCTGCGTCCTCGCCGGTCCCAGTGCCGGCCCGGTCGACCCGGCGGCCCCGCGGCCCGCTCACGCCTCGACCGCCTCTCCGCAGGGCTTGGCCCAGTGGACGAACTGCCACCAGCGGCTGAAGCCCAGCCGCTCGTACAGGCCGAGCGCACCACTGGGGTTCTCCATGTCCACCCCCAGGGCCGCCTCCGAGAGCCCGACCTCCGCTGCAGCCGCAAGGGTGTGCGCCACGAGTCCCGAGGCGAGACCCCGCCGCCGGTCAGGACGGCGGGTGCCGATGAGGTCCAACCAGGCAGCCCGCACGCCGGTCGCCTCCTCGTCGTCGGGATAGACGCTCACCAGCACGAGGGCGGCGACGCGATCGCCGTCGAGCGCCAGCCGGCTCAGGTCAGGCCGGAACGTGGGGGCCTCCGCGAAGGCGTGCCGCCAGGTCTCTGCGGTCAGCGGCTGGTGACCCCAGTGGTCCTGGAAGGCATCCTCGAAGGCCGCGTGGGTCGCCGCGTCGAGCTCGGGCGCCCAGGTGGCCAGGTGGTACGGGGCAGGCAGCCCGGTCGGCGAAGCCCCGGCCTCGAGCTGGCGGCGCATGGTGGTCGACCATCGGACGGGCTGGAACCCGGCCGCGCGGAACAGCGCTGGCCGGTCCACGGCCCGGGCATCGCACTCCACGAGGAGCTCGCCACGCCCGCCGGCCCCTTCCGCCAGCAATGCCCGCGCGCGAGCCTCACTCCAGGCCAGCAGACGCGTGCCGAGCCCCTGCCGTCGCATCGCCGGATGCACGTCGCCATCGAGGTTGACCCGTCCGCTCGTTCCCGCCAGCCGTGCGCGGACCCGGCCGAAGGCGACCAGCCGACCGTCCCCGGTGAAGGCACCCAAGGTGTCCAGCTCGAGCGGGCCGTCGGGGTTGCCCAGCTCGTGCTGCAGCTCGGCTAGGCTGATGCGGAAGGGCAGGGCGTCGGCCGTCTCCACGGCGCGGCGCAGGGCATGCAGCGCCTCCGCATCCTCTCCGAGCAGGGGCCGCCAGGTGAGCGCCGAAACATGCGAGCTGGCCACGTCGCTACGGTAACGAACCCGGCGACGGAGCGAGCGCCGCCGCTCGCCTATCATCGGGGCATGGCCAAGCCGCTGACCCTCCTCACCGTCCACGCCCACCCCGACGACGAGACGATCTCCACCGGCGGCATCATGGCCCGCGAGGCGGCGGCGGGCCTGCGCGTGATCTGCGTGACCTGCACCGATGGCGCGCTGGGCGAGATCGTGCTGCCCGAGCGGGACACGCCGGCCGAGCATGAACGCCTCGCCGAGACCCGGGCGGCCGAGCTGGCCCAGGCCCTCGAGACCCTGGCACCCGGCGGCGGCATCGAGCAGCGCTGGCTCGGCTACCGCGACTCGGGGATGATGGGCACGGAGGGCAACGAGGACCGGCGCGCGTTCTGGCAGGCCGACTGGGCGGAGGCCGTTGGCCGGCTGGTGCGCATCGTGCGCGACGTGCGTCCGGAGGTCGTGGTCGGCTACAACGAGTTCGGCGGCTACGGTCATCCCGACCACATCCGGGCCGCCCTGGCCGCGCGCGACGCCTTCGAGGCGGCCGGCGACCCGGCGGCCTACCCCGAGCAGCTGCAGGGCCCCACCGCCCTCGAACCGTGGACGCCGCTGAAGCGGTACGAGACCGTGCTGCAGTTCTCGCGCCTCGAGGAGCTGCAGGCGGAGCTGGCGTCGCAGGGCATCCAGACGCCGTGGGGCCCCAACGAGGACGAGACCGCCGAAGAGCGTGCCGAGCGTGAGGCCTGGCTGGCGCGCATGGCCGAGGCCACCGGCCCCATCACCACTCGGGTCGACGTCCGCGACTTCCTGGAGCGCAAGATGGCCGCGCTGCGGGCGCACGCGACACAGATCTCGCCGACCCACCCCTTCGTGGCCCTCGGTGCCGACGCCTGGGCACGCTACCAGCCGACCGAGGATTTCACGCTGCGCGTCTCGCGCATCGGAGTGCGCCTGCCCGAGGACGATCTCTTCGACGGGCTGCGCTGATCGGCTGCGGCGGGTAGCCGGGGGACTGGCGGACCCGACCGGATTCGAACCGGCGATCTCCAGCGTGACAGGCTGGCATGTTGGGCCGCTACACCACGGGTCCGCGCGGCCCGGATGCTACCAGTTCGGCCGTCGAACCGTCGAACGGGACGCCGCCCTATACTCGGCGCCCGATGGCCATGCGACGGATCGATCTGCGCTCCGACACCGTCACCCAGCCCACGCCCGAGATGCGCCGTGCCATGGCCGAGGCGGAGCTGGGCGACGACGTCTTCGGCGACGACCCCACCGTCATCCGGCTCGAGGAACGTGCCGCCGAGCTGACCGGCAAGCCGGCGGCGCTCTTCGTGGCCAGCGGCACCATGGGCAACCTGGTGAGCCTCATGGCGCACGTGCCGCGGGGCGGGGAGATCATCGCCGGCGCCGGCTCGCACACGATCCAGCACGAGGCGGCCAACCACGCCGTGGTGGTGGGGGCCTCGATCCGAGCGCTGCCCTGGGATCCTGATGGGCGGATGGATCCGGCCGCCATCGACGAGGCCTTCCGCGATCCGACCGACGAGCATGACCCGATCACCTCCCTCGTGATGCTGGAGAACACGCACTCCGACTCGATGGGCCAGCCCCTGCCCGCTTCATACATCAGTGCCGCCGCCGCGGTGGCGCATCGTCACGGAGTGCCCCTGCACGTGGACGGCGCCCGCATCTGGAACGCCGCAGTCGCCCTGGGTACGCCCGTCTCGGCGCTCCTGGCCGACGCCGAGACGGCCGGGTTCTGCCTCTCCAAGGGCCTCGCCTGCCCCGTCGGCTCGCTCGTGGTGGGGCCGCGCGACTTCATCTGGCGCGCCCGCCGTGCGCGCAAGCTGGTCGGTGGCGGCCTGCGCCAGGTGGGGGTCCTCGCCGCGCCCGGCCTGGTCGCCCTGCGGGACGGTCCACAGGGCATGATCGAGCGCCTGGCCGACGACCACGCCAACGCGCGTCTGCTGGCCGACGGGCTGGCCGGGATGCCGGGCATCGCGGGCCTGGATCCGGGGCGCGTGCGCACGAACTTCGTCCTCTTCAGGGTCGTCGCCGCGAATGGCTCGCCGGCCGCCCGGCTCCACCCACGGGAGCTGCGGCGACGATTCCTCGCGGCCCTCGCCGAGCAGGGCGTCCTGGCCGTCGACTACCCGGAGGGCCAGGTGCGCGCGGTGACGCACTACGGCATCGAGCGGGACGACATCGAGCAGGCCGTCGAGGCGGCGCGCCGTGCACTCGCCGCGGTTGGGGCCGCGCCCTCCGCCGCGGTAGCCTCCGGCACCGCCGCGGGCGGCATGCCTGCTTGATGGCGCTACCGGATCCTTCCAGCGGGGCGGTCGAGGCGCCGGCCGCTCCCGGTCCGCTCGACACGCACCTCGAGGCCCTGCTCGAGGAGCGCTTCCGCTCGCTCACCGCCCGGCACCCGGTCGCGGCCACCTTCCTGGGCATCCACGAGCACGACGAGCGCCTCGGCTCGCGCAGCCGGGAGGCGATGGAGCAGGAGATCGCCGAAGACCGGCGGTTCCTGGCGGCGCTCGACGATGTCGACGTGGGGGGTCTCTCGCCGACGGCGCGCTTCGAGCGCGAGATCGCCCTGCTCGGGGCTCGTCGGGCGCTTTTCGACGACGACGTGCACCGCATCTGGGAGCAGCGTGCCTCGGCCATGGACGAGGTCGGCGACGGCGTGTTCTCCCTGTTCGCTCGCGACTTCGCGCCGCTCGCTACGCGACTGACGTCCATCAGCGCGCGCCTCGAGGACGTGCCGCGGCTGCTGGCGGAGCAACCCAGCCAGGTCGGTCCGCGCGCGGTGCGACTGTGGAACGAGCTGGAGCTGCAGGCCGCCGGCCAGATGGGCTCGCTCTTCGACGAGGTGGTGGCGGCGGGCATCGCCGAGTGGGGCGCCGACGATCGCCGGCAGGCACGCCTCGAGGCCGCCGTGCTGCGGGCGCGGGGCGCGATCTCCGACTACCAGGGCTGGCTGCGGCGCCTCCTGGACGGCGCCGGAGCGTCGTTCGCCCTGGGCCGCGAGCGGTACGACGAGTTGGTGGACCTGCGCGCCTTCGACGACCTCGATAGCCAGGCGATCCTGGAGATCGGCTGGCAGCAGCTCGCGGCGATGCACCTGGCCCGTCAGCAGGCCGCTGCGGAGATCGATCCCGAGGCCAGCGAGCGGGACGTGGTGGCCCGCGTCAGGGCCGACCATCCGCCGACCTTCGAGACGGCCCTCGAGGAGTACCGCGCGGTCATGCTGCGGGCGCGCAGCTTCCTCGTCGAGCGCGACCTGGTGACCATCCCCGAAGGCGAATCGCTGCGCGTCGTGGCCACGCCCGAGTACCTGCGCAACATGCTGCCCTTCGCGGCGTACTTCGAAGCCCCGCCCTTCGACGCCCGACCGGCCGGCATCTACGTCGTGACGCCGTCGGTCGACGGCGATCCCGGTGCCATGAACGAGCACAGCCACAGTTCGATCAGCAACACCAGCATCCACGAGGCGTACCCGGGCCACCACCTGCAGCTGAGCGCCGCCATCACGCATCCCAGCCTGGCGCGCCTGCTCGTCGACGCCCCCGAGTTCGTCGAGGGCTGGGCGATGTACAGCGAGCAGATGATGCGCGAGCAGGGCTTCGACACCGGGCCGGCCTTCATGGTCACGCTCTATACCGACGCCATCTGGCGCGCCTGCCGCATCGTGCTCGACGTTCGCCTGCACCGGGGTGAGATCGGCATCGCCGAGGCGATCGACTTCCTCGTGGAGCACACTGGCTTCGAGCGGCCCAACGCGACCGCCGAGGTGCATCGCTACACGATGACCCCCACCCAGCCCCTCTCGTACCTGCTGGGCAAGGTGCTGCTGCTGCGCCTGCGCGAAGACGAGCAGCGACGCCTCGGCGACGACTTCTCTCTGAAGCGGTTCCACGACGCGCTGATCTACGCGGGCAGCCTGCCCATCAGCCTCCAGCGGCGGCAGCTGGCCGGCGAGGGCGACGGGCCGGCGTCTCCGCGCCCCCTGCCCCGTGCGGCCGCGCGCTAGCGTGGCGGCGGATCGGATGCAGGTCATCCCCAGCATCGACGTCGAGAACGGCCGCTCGCGGCTCGTCTTCTGGCCCGGAGCCGGTCGCGGGGAAGGCACGCCGACCGATCGCCCTGAGCGGATCGCCCGTCACTTCGTGGAGCGCGGCGCGCCGCTGGTCCACGTCGTGGACCTCGATGGGGCGAGAGCCGGGCAACCCGTCAACACGGCGGCCATCGAGGCCATCGCCCGCGCGGTGGCCACCCCACTGCAGGTCGCCGGCGGCATCGACGGACCCGAGCAGATCGAGCTGGCCTTCGCTGCCGGCGCCACGCGGGTGGTGATGCCGCTGGCCGCCGTGGCGGAGGAGCCCGAACGGCTCGCCGCTTCGCTGCGCGTGGCCGGGCAGTGGCTCGCCGTGGGCCTCGACGCCCGGCCGGATCGGCTGCGCGAGTACCCCTGGCGTGCCTCGGCACCGCCGCGCCTGGAGGAACTGGTGGAACGGCTCGCCGAGGCCGGGGTGGCGCGGGTGGTGCTGGCCCATGCCGACCCGAGCGCGGAGGGCCAGCTGCTGTCCCGGCTGCGCGGCCTCGGCCTGACGATCCTGGTCGCGGGCGGCATCGGCGACGTCGAGGCGGTGACATCGCTGCGTGCCGCGGGCGTGGACGGCCTGATCCTCGGGGAGGCCCTCCTCAGCGGGCGCCTCGACTTCGAAGCGGCGCAGGCGGCCGCGGCATGATCCCGCTCCTGCCGGCAGGCGGCCGCTTCCGACCGCTGGCCGGTCTGGCGCTGCTGGGGCTCGCCTTCGGCCTCGACGCCGCGGCGTTCCTGGTCGCCGTGCGCCTGTTGCCAGGGATCTCGCTCCAGGCGGCCC
>DATHCS010000115.1:0-2310 GCA_035319405.1 Candidatus Dormiibacterota bacterium
CGCTGAACGACGAGCTGCGGTCGGGATGGGCCGTCGAACTGGCCATCCGCACCGGCATCAACAGCGGCGAGGTGATGGCCGACGAATCGGGCAGCGGACCGACCCTCGTCACCGGCGACACGGTCAACACGGCCGCCCGACTCGAGCAGGGGGCGGCGGCCGGAGAGATCCTCGTCGGCGAGGCGACGGCACGACTGGTCGGATCGGCGGTCACGCTGGAGGCGCGGACCCCGCTCGCCGCGCGGGGCAAGGCAAAACCACTGCCCGCCTACCGGGTCTCGGGCGTGGCCGAGCGACACGAATCGATCGAGCGGCGGCTCGACACGCCGCTCGTGGGGCGCCAGGAGGAGCTGGCCTGGCTCGCGTCGGCATTGGACCTGGCTATGGACGGCCGTCGCGCCGTCGGGCGCACGGTGGTCGGCGATGCCGGCGTGGGCAAGAGCCGCCTGATCCACGAGTTCGTGGCCGCGAACCGAGGTCGGGCTCGGGTGGTGCGCGGGCGCTGCCTGCCCTATGGCGAGGGCATCACCTGGTGGCCCGTCGCCGAGGTCGTGCGTGCCGAAGCGGGCATCGCCAGTGAGGACGACCGCGCCACGGCGACGGCCAAGCTCGGCTCGCTCCTCGAGGGCACGACGGAGGGACCCGCCGTGGCCGCACGGCTGGCCGGCCTCATCGGCCTGTCCGACGAGCCGGTCCCCGCGGCCGAGGCGCCGTGGGCCGTGCGGCGCCTGCTCGAGGCACTCGCCGCCGGCCGACCGCTGATCGCCGTCTTCGACGACGTGCACTGGGCCGAGGCTGCCCTGCTCGAGGCCCTCGATCGCGTCGTCGACCAGGTCCAGGCGCGGGCGATCCTGCTGCTGACCGTGGCCCGTCCGGAGATCGAGCAGTCCCAGCCGGATTGGCTGGGCGGCCGCGCCGACGAGCAGGTCCTGCGCCTCGGGCCACTCGATGGCCGGGAGGTGTCGGGGCTGGTCGACGGCCTCTTCGGCGCGGGCATGGTCGAGCCGGCCGTGGTGCGCCGCATCGAGGCCGCCAGCGAGGGCAATCCCTTGTTCGTGGAGCAGCTCGCGGCGTTCCTCGTCGAGACCGGCGCCGTACGGCGCGAGGGCGGGCGACTGGTGGCGACCTATGAGGCGGCGGGCGTGCCGGTGCCGCCGACGATTGGCGCGCTCCTCGCGGCGCGCCTCGATCGTCTGCCCAAAGCAGACCGCAGCCTGGCCGGCCGCGGTTCGGTGATCGGACGCGAGTTCGAGATAGCGGGCCTGGAGGAGCTCACGCCCGGGACCGAGCTGCCCCTGCTGGAGCCCGCCCTGGCCAGCCTGCTGCAACGCGAGATCCTGCTGCTCGGTCGAACGGCAGGAGACGCGGAGGCCTACCGCTTCCGCCACCTCCTGCTGCGCGACGCGGCCTACGCGGGGCTGCCGAAGCGCGAGCGTGCCGAGCTGCACGAGCGCTTCGCGGGGTGGCTGGAACGACGCTTCGGCGAGCGCCTCGGCGAGGTGGCCGAGATCGTCGGCTATCACCTCGAGCAGGCGTGGCGCCTGCGTCATGAGCTGGGAGAGCGGGGCGCGGCGCTCGAATCGCTCGGCCATCGCGCCGGCGAGCGCCTGGCGACGGCCGGCGAGGCGGCCTGGTGGCGCAACGACGCTCCGGCCTGTCGCAAGCTCCTCGAGCGGGCCGTACCGCTCCTGCCGCCCGGACGCGGCCGCGCCTGGGCCACGCTCGTCCTGGGGCGTGCGTACAACAACAGCGGCGAGCTGGGGCGCGCGGCCGCTGCCTACGCCGATGCACGAGCCGAGGCGGAGGCGATCCGCGACGAGGGACTGGCGGCGCGGCTGGGCGTCCACGAGATCGGCCTGCTCGTCCGCACCGACCCCGACCGCTGGCACGCCACGGCCCCGACCGAGCTGCGACGGCTGGAGCGGGTGGCGCGACGCCATCACTACGATGCGGGCGTCGGATGGGCCCTGCTCTGGCGCGGCCTCTACGAGCGCGGCATGGGCCGCCTCCAAAGCGCGCTCGCGCTGCATCGCCAGGCCCTGCGCTACGCGCGCCTGGCCGATGACCCCTACCTCGCCGGGCGCTGCCTGCTCACGGTCGCCTATGCGGCCACCGAGTCCGGCCAGCCGATCCCACGTGCCCTGCGCACCTGCCGGCGCCTCCTCGACGATCCCAGGGTCGACCGCCTCACTCGCTGCGAGCTGCTCGGCGCCATCGGACAGCTGCGGGCGATGGACGGCGACGCCGACGGCGGGCTCGCGGCCGCGCGCGAGTCGATCGCCATAGCCGAGGAGATGGGCGCGCCAGATA
>DATHCS010000116.1:0-2892 GCA_035319405.1 Candidatus Dormiibacterota bacterium
CGTCGGCCAGCAGCTTGGCCGGCGAGACCGCCACGTTGGCCGCCACCAGCTCCGCCGCGACCTGCTGCAGCACCGCGTCGGGAAGGGCGACGGGCGTCGTCGAGCCGAGCACGACCAGGTGCTGCTCGCCGACCGGCACGAGGGCCGCGTGCGCGCTCCAGTAGGGACCCACGACATGGACGGCCTCGGCGGCTTCGACGCGCATCGGCCGGCTCCCCGCGCGGGCGCGCTCGACGAGCGGCTCGGCGCCCAGCTCGGTCTCCACGATGCCGCCCCAGCCCTGCCCGCGCCCGGTCCCGCCGACCAGTGCGAGCCGGTCCCCTTCGGAACGGAAGATCAAGGCATCCGCCAGGCCCAGGGCAGCCAGACGGGCCGCGTCGTCGCTGAGCGGCGGGAACGGTGTGGCCATCAGCGCAGGCGTCCCATCAGCGCAGCAGGAAGCCGTCGCCGAGGGGATCGCGCGCGTCCACCACGAGGGTGCTGTAGCCCGTGACGTAGGCGGTCCCGGCGACGCTGGTCGCCCAGGCCTCGTGCTGACCGAGGGTCGTGCGGCCCTCCAGGCGTCCCTCGAAGACGGCCCCGGTGATGCTCGCGTTGGCCAGCGCCTCGCCGACGCGCATCTGGCCGCGCGTGGCACGCTGGGCAAGCAGGGCGGACGTGCCCGAGCCGCAGGGGGAGCGATCCACCTCGGCGTCGGCGAAGATCGTCACGTTGCGGATCGTGGCGTCGGTCGCGCGACCGTCGGGGGCGGTGGCGGGCGAGCCGTCGACGATGATCGTGCCGTACACGAAGCCCAGGTCCGGCTCCAGCGGGTGCCTCGGCGTGTGGTCGCGACGGAGCAGCTCGGTGATGGCCGCCCCTGCGCGGGTCAAGGCCTCGGCCTGCTCGGGCACCACGCGCAGGCCCAGCGCCTCGGCGGCGACGATGCCGTAGTAGGCGCCCCCGAACCCGATGTCCACGGCCAGGCCCTCGGGCGGCCCGAACCCGTCCGGGCGCACCCGCAGGTCCTGCGCGGCGAGGTAGGAGGGCACGTTCTCGAAGCGCACGCCGCTCACCTCGATCGACCCGGCGTCGTCGCGCCGCGTGGCGACGTGCACGGCCAGCAGCCCCGCCGGCGCCTCGAGACGGATGAGCGTCTCGGGCACTTCGGCCGGGAAGAGGCCCTCCTCGACGAGCGCCGTGCCGATCGCGATCGTGCCGTGCCCGCACATCGTGGAGTAGCCCTCGTTGTGCATGAAGAGCACGGTCAGGTCCGCGTCGGGCCGATCAGGCGGCAGGAGCACCGCCGCGTACATGTCGCGGTGGCCGCGTGGCTCGTACACCGCCGTGCGGCGGACGTGGTCAGCGTGCTCACGGACCCAGCGCCGCCGCTCCAGCACCGTCCCGCGCGGGATCGGCGGGAAGCCGGCCGTGATCAGGCGCAGCGGCTCGCCGCCGCAGTGCAGGTCGATCGTCTGGAGCGTCAGGCGGGTGCGGGCCACGCGCCAAGCCTAGCGTGCCGGACGGCCGCCGGGGCAGCCCTCAACGGACCGTCAGGGAGCCGATGGCGGTGCGGCAGTCGATGTCGATCCGATTGGCCGCGGCCTGGTAGTCGGGCGATGCGTGGACGCCGTGACCCTGGTCGGGGAAACGGGTCCGGTCGATGCTGGATCCCTCGATCGCGCCGGACGTGCGCACGTACGCGGCGACGCCGTCGGGCACGCGGAACTCGACCGCCGCGATGGCGCCCTCGACCCAGACCTTGGTCAGGCCCGCCGCCCGCGGCAGGCGCACGACGGCACGCCCGACCGCATCCCTGAGCTCCAGCTCGGCCAGCTTCACGTCGCTCAGATCGAGGTCCAGGCTGCTGACCGCGGAGGCGACCACGAGCCGGATGGGGATCTCCGTGCTCAGCCCGAGCCGCCAGTCGGCCCAGTTGAGCCAGTTGACCCATGGCGCCTCGATCGCCAGGCGGACTCGCTCCGGGCCGCCTTGGACGGTCACGGGAGGGTCGAAGGTCCCCTCGATGAGCTTGCCGGCGGGGGCAGCGCCGAGGGTCACGCGGCCCCAGGCGATGTCGAGCCGGATCTCGGAGCGCGCGGCGCCGGCCAGGTCGAGCGAGAGGCGTTGGGCGTTCGCGCCGGGTGCGGTCCAGGCGGGCCCCTCGGACGGGGGAGTCGTCATGATCATCTCCTCGCTGATGGGTGTCTCCGGTTATGGAAGCGGGCCGGCTCGATGAGGTCGAGTGCCCAACGGCCCGGGTTGCTGCCATTGACACGTCCGCCCGGCGGTCGCTACCCTATCCTAACGATCGTTCGTTCGGAGGAATGACCCCGCGTGGTCGAGACCAGGCGCCAGCAGCAGCTCGACGAGGTCGCCAGCGCGCTCTTCCGAGAGCGCGGCTATGCGGCCACGAGCGTGCGCGAGATCGCCCGGGCGCTCGACCTGCAGGGGGCCAGCCTCTATACGCACATGGCCAGCAAGGAGGACCTCCTCTGGTCGATCGTGTGGCGGGTCGCGGAACGCTTCCGGACGACCGTGGAGCCGCTGGCCGAGGGGCCGGGCACGCCCGAAGCCCGGTTGCGGGCCATGATCGGGGCGCACGTGGCCATCGTCGCCGGCGAACGGGAGCACGCCGCCGTCTTCCTCCACGAGTGGCGCTTCCTGGGGCCCGAGCGTAAGGCCGAGATGGCCGCCCGGCGTGACGCCTACGAGGCTCGCTTCCGGGAGGTGATCGCGGCGGGCATGCGCGACGGGACCTTCCGCAACGGTCACGCCGCGATCACGGCTCGTGCCCTGCTCTCGTCGCTCAACGGCATCCCGGCCTGGTACCGGCCCGACGGCCCGCTGGGTCCCGGCGAGCTGGCAGACGCCTACGCGAACCTCTTCCTCTCGGGCCTTCTGGCTGATCGG
>DATHCS010000117.1:0-4920 GCA_035319405.1 Candidatus Dormiibacterota bacterium
CGGTGACCTGCGTGACCGGCACCGGCTCAACATCGGGCACCGGCGTGACCAGGGCGGGCTCGGCCATCACGGGGATCGGCGCCGGCTGGGCCATCACGGGGATGGGCGCCGGCTCGGTCATGACGGGGACCGCGCCCGTGACGGCCGGCTCCGCGAGCGGCTCGGCTTGAGCGCCGACGGCATCGGCCGCCTCCGCCCCGGTGGGCGACGGTGTCCCGAAGATGCTCGCCAGGCGCGCTGCCACGGCAGGCTCAGCCGCGCGCAGCAGAGCGCTGTCGCGCCGCCGCCGCCTCACCCGACGCCCGAAACGGACGAGGATCGCCAGCAGCAGGAGGCCGGCAAGGACGGCCAGCGGGATGATCAGCAGCGGTTCGATCGCGGGTTACCTAGTACGTTCGGGCTATCCGGGATGCACCGGAAGGACCATCGATGCTAGCACCGGCGGGGCCGCCTGTAACCCTCTGGCGCTACGCCGACCTACGTAGACGGCCCGTTTGGTGGTGCATCGGCGCCCTCCCCTGCGGCAGCCGAGTCGTAGCTCTCCGCCTCGAGGGCGCCACCCTCTCGCCGCGTGCTCACGAACAGCAGGACGCCCGCGCCCAGGACGATGCCCACAAAGGCGTAGAGCTGGCCGCTTCCGGAGAGCACCAGGCTGAGGGCCGCCAGGACGAGACACAGGGCGTAGATGGTGAGCACGGCGCCCCGGTGCGAGAGGCCCAGGTCGAGCAGGCGATGGTGCACGTGGCCCCGGTCGGCCGCGAACGGCGGCTGACCGGCCAAGAGGCGCCGCACGATGATCCAGAAGGTGTCGATGATGGGCACGCCCAGCACGAGGAGCGCGACGGCGACCTTCGCCGTGCCGGCGATCGACAGGACCGCCAGCGCGTAGCCCACGAAGTAGGTGCCGGCCGAACCGATGAAGATGCGCGCCGGGTGGAAGTTCCAGGGCAGGAAGCCGGCGAGCGCACCCGCGAGCGCGGCGCAGAGCACGGTCACCGCCGGCTGGTCGATGGCATCCGTGAGCGAGATGACGCCAAGGGTGACCGCCGCGATGAGGGCCACGCCGCTCGACAGGCCGTCGAGCCCGTCGATCCAGTTGATGCTGTTGATCATGCCCACGATCCAGAAGACCGTGAAGGCGATGGCGAAGGGCGTGGAGAACTCGATCACGCCGCGTCCCACAGGGTTATTGATCGCGTCGACCAGCAGTCCTGCCCCGATCGCGGCCAGCGCCAGTCCGACCTGCATCAGCAGCTGCCAGCGCGCTCGCAGCTGGAAGCGGTCGTCGAGGAACCCCAGGCCTGCGGCGGCCGCGCTCCCACCGAAGATGCCGATCAGCTCGAGCGGCGTGATGTCGAAGAGATCGACCGACAGCGACAGCGAGGCCGACACGCCCAGTGCGACGAGCCCGGCCACCACGAAGGCGAAGGCGACGGCGAGCCCCCCACCGCGGGGCAGTGGCCGCTGGTGCACGCGGCGCATCGCCCCGGGCCGGTCGATCGCCCCCGCGGCCGTCGCCAGCCGACCGGCGAACGGGGTCAGCAGCAGGGCGGTGAGCGCGGCGAGGACGAAGGCGCCCGCGATGACGAGGAGCGTCGCCCCGTCCGCGCGGATCACGCGGGGGACAGGCCCGGAACGGGGAACCGGTCGCAGATGGCCCGGGCGGCCGCGGCCAGTTCCGCACGGGCGGCCGCGTCGTCCCGTGCGGCGATGGCCGCCACGATCAGCTGCGCGACCTCGCGCATCTCGTCGGGGCCGAAACCCCGCGTGGTCGTCGCCGGCGTGCCCAGGCGGATCCCCGAGGCGATATTGGGCGGCTGGCTGTCGAAGGGGATGGCGTTCTTGTTAACGGTGATGCCGACGTCGTCGAGGAGCGCTTCGGCTTCGCGACCCGTGACGCCCAGCGTGGTCACGTCCACCAGCATCAGGTGGTTGTCCGTGCCGCCGGAGACGATCCGCGCGCCCTGCGCGGCGAGCGCCTCCGCCAGGACCTGCGCGTTGTGCACGGTGCGCCGCTGGTCCTCCCGGAAGGCCTCGCCCGCCGCGAGCTTGAAGCCGACCGCCTTTCCGGCGATGACCTGCATCAGCGGGCCACCCTGGACACCCGGGAAGACGCTCTTGTCGACGGTGGCGGCAAGCGAGCCCTTGACCGTTGGGAAATCGGCCGGGTCGACCGCCTCGGGCAGCTCCTGCCGGCTGAAGATCAGGCCACCACGCGCCCCACGGAGGGTCTTGTGGGTCGTGCTGGTGACGATGTCGGCATGGGGGAACGGGCTGGGGTGGACGCCGGCCGCGACGAGGCCCGCGATGTGTGCCATGTCGACCATCAGCAGGGCCCCGACCCCGTGGGCGATGGCCGCCATGCGCTCGAAATCCCACAGGCGTGGGTACGCCGACGCACCGCCCACGATGAGCTTGGGCCGCACCTCGCGAGCCTGGGCCTCCAGGACGTCGTAGTCGATCCGCTCGTCCTCGCGCCGGACGCCGTAGGCATGGACTTCGTACAGCCGGCCGCTGAAGTTCACCGGCGAGCCATGCGTCAGGTGGCCGCCGTGGGCCAGGTTCATGCCCAGCAGGCGATCACCCGGGCGCATGACCGCGAAGTAGGCCGCCATGTTCGCCTGAGCCCCGCTGTGCGGCTGCACGTTGACGTGCTCGGCGCCGGGGAACAGGGCCAGCGCCCGCTCCTGCGCCAGCCGCTCGGCGACGTCCACGTACTCGCAGCCGCCGTAGTAGCGGCGGCCCGGCAGTCCCTCCGCGTACTTGTTGGTGAGCCAGGAGCCCTGGGCCTCCATGACGGCAGCGGCGGTGTAGTTCTCACTGGCGATCAGCTCGATCTTGTCGTGCTGCCGCCGCCGCTCGTCGAGCATCGCCGCCCACAGCTCGGGATCGAGCTCTGCGATCGTCGCCCACCCAGGCCCCGCGGCCGCCGGCGCGAGCCGAGTCCCCGTCATGCCACTCCTCCGCCGCTCTCGTGCGTGCGCAGTGTACGCGTCACGTCGCGAGCCAGGCCGCGATCTCCGCCGCGTCGAGCGCCCCGGGCCGGAGGATCCGCCACGCATCCGGCAGGCCGTCCTCGGCGCAGGCCACCACGGTCGAGGGCACGCCGCCGGGCGCGATCCCGCCGTCGAGCACGAGCGCGACGGCATCGCCCAGCTCCGCCACGACCCGTGACGCCGAGCGCGCTTCGGGCTCACCGGAGCGGTTGGCCGACGTGAGCGGCAGCGGGCCGGCCGCCGTCGCGAGCTCCCGGGTGGCGTCCAGATCGGGCACGCGCAGGCCGACCATGTCACCGCCGCCCGTGATCAGGCGTGGCAACTCGACGCCGGCCGCGACCGGCACCACCAGCGTCAGCGGACCCGGCCACCAATGCGCGGCGAGGCGTTCCGCCACGGGCGGCAGCGCACCTACCGTGCGGGCCATCTCCAGCCCATCGACGAGGAGCGTGATGCCCTTCTCGATCGGGCGACCCTTCGCCGCAACGAGGCGAGCGAGCGCCTCGTCGCGAGGCGCGCACGTGAGGCCGTAGACCGTCTCGGTGGGAACGGCCACCAGCTCGCCGGCCTCGATGGCACGCAGGGCGGCCAGCCTCGCCGACGGATCCTGCGCCGGGAGCACGCGCGGAGACGGCATGGACCCCCTCAATCGAGCGTGCCGCGCCCGAGGACGAGCGCCTCGATGGCCAGGGCTGCACCGTCCTCGGCGACGGACGCCGTCACGAACCGGGCGGCGGCACGCACCTCGGCCGGGGCGCTCGCCATGGCCACGCCATAGCCCGCCGCTAGCAGCATCTCGAGGTCGTTGTACTGGTCGCCGATGGCCATCGTGGCCCCGAGCGGCACCCCCAGCCGGCGGGCGAGCCAGCGCAGCGCACGGCCCTTCGTGACGCCGGGCGCCGTGAACTCCAGATACTCCGGGTGCGAGACCGTGACCTCGGCGCGCCCTGCGAACTCGGCACGGGCCGCCGCCAGCACGGCCGCCGGCAAGCCCGCCGGCCCGACCGACAGCACCTTCGTCACCGGCCCGCGCACGGTGGCCTGCAGATCCGGCACGAACTCGGCGTCGATGCCGGAGATCCGCTCGTAGTCGGCGGCTGACTCGTCTCCACGCTCCATGACCAGCCGATCGGCCACATTGAGGTGTGGGCCCAGGCCGTGCGTGCGGCTCCACGAGATGGCGCGCTTGGCGGCGGCCGCCGACATCGGCAGCTCGCGCAGGAGGGCCCCGGGCTGGCCGTCCGGGCCGGGGAGCTCGCGCACGTAGGCGCCCTGGTAGCAGATGAGCGGAGCCCGCAGCGCCAGCGCCCGGGCGAAGCGCAGCGCGCTGCGGTACATGCGGCCCGTGGCAAGGGCCACGGTCACGTCGCGCGCCTCGGCGGCG
Organism: Candidatus Dormiibacterota bacterium; assembly: GCA_035319405.1. Lineage (GTDB taxonomy): Bacteria > Chloroflexota > Limnocylindria > Limnocylindrales > CSP1-4 > DASPUH01. The sequence goes on from DATHCS010000117.1 coordinate 4,381, forward strand.
GCCACCGCCTCGCGAACACGCGCGGTGATGTCCAGCTCCGGGCCCACGAGCGTCCCGTCGAGGTCGCACACGACCAGTCGGACCGGCCCGCGAGGTCCGCTCACGGCCGCTCCAGCAACGCCACGCGGGGCTCCCCGGACAGATCGGCCTGGACGGCCACCGGCCAACCGGGGAGCCGCTCCTGAACGAGCGCTCGCAGCGAATCGGCCTGCGTCGCCCCGATCTCCAGCATCGCCGTGCCCTCGGGGGCGAGGACTCCCGGCAGGCCCGCCACCAACCGTCGCACCAGCGCCAGCCCGTCGGCTCCACCATCGAGCGCGAGTCGGGGCTCGAACGAGGCCGCCACGGGCAGGCCCGGCAGGTCGGCGGTGGGGATGTAGGGGAGGTTGGCGACCAGCAGGTCCACCGGCGTCCCAGGGGGCGGCTCGAGCAGGTCGGCCAGACGGAGGTCGATCAGGTCGGCGACCCCGTGGCCCACCACGTTCTCGACGGCCAGCTGCAGCGCCTCCGCCGAGGCGTCCGTGGCCGACAGGTGGACCG
>DATHCS010000118.1:0-7861 GCA_035319405.1 Candidatus Dormiibacterota bacterium
CGCGAAGCGTCGTCCGGGCTGGGCGAGATGGTCGCGACGTACGATCGGCTGCCCGAGCGGATCGCGGCCATCCAGCGCATCGAGCACACCGTCGACGAGTACGACCGCGAGATCCTTGCCCGGCTCGACCGCGCCTTCATCACGCCGATCGACCGCGAGGACATCCACGAGCTCTCATCACGCCTGGACGACGTGGTGGACCGGATCCAGGAGACGGCCGAGGCCTTCAGCCTCTACTCGATCCCCGGCCCGCGACCGCCGGCGGTACGCCTCGGGGCGATCGTCGCCGAGGGGGGTGGCCATCTCGCCGACGCCGTCGGGCAGCTCGATCGACACGCCGCCATGGGCCCCCACCTGGAGGCCATCCACCGGCTCGAGCACGAGGCCGACGGCCTGTCACGGACGGCTATCGCCGGCCTCTTCGTGGACGGCTCGGATCCGCTCGACGCGCTCAAGTGGCGCGAGGTCTACCGCCTCCTCGAGGACACGATCGACGACATCGAGGACGCCGGCGAGGTCATCGAGCGGATCGTCGCCAAGAACTACTGAGGACCGAGGGGGGGCGCCGGTCGAGGGGGCGCGTCCGCTAGCCCGCGTGCGAGCGCAGCAGGTCCCGCCAACCCTCCTCGAGGTCGTGCCACCAGCGCGGCCGGTCGGCCGCCAGCAGGCGTCGCGGCGGACCCGCCGGGGTCGGGTTGAAGTCGACCACGTAGAGGCGGCCGGTGTCGCGATCGCGCAGCACGTCCAGGTCGGCGTAGTCGGCGCCGCCGGCCCGGCAGAAGGCGACCAGTCGGTCCTGCTCCGCCGGACTGAACGTTTCGTCGGGGTCGACGACGATCGACAGCAGCGCCGGTTCCTTGAAGCGATGGCGCAGCTCGAAGTGGGTCGTGACCAGGACCACGCGCTCGCCCATGATCACGGCGCGGTGCTCCTCGACGACCGTCGCGCTGAAGCGCGTGTCGATGACCCGCTCGGCGACTCGATCGGGCGAGCCGCTCGGCCCCGCCACGACCCGCCCGTCGTGCTGCGAGTTGCGGTTCGACTTCTCGAGCACCTGCGTCGCATCGGGCGGAGGCTCGAGCCCGTAGCCGAAGACCCGGGGATGCCAGGCGTGCACCCGATGCTTGCCGATGTCGCTCACGCCGGCGTTGATGGCACGCGGCCCGACCTCCGCAGGTCTTGGCCCGCGCACCGTCGTGTCCTGCCAGTAGACCACGACGTCGGCGTCGGCCGGGTCGGCCAGCGGCGCGTCGAGGCGGACACACAGCTGGTAGGCGAGGTGTCGCCCCAGCGGCATCTCGGGGGTGAACGCCACCCGCAGCCCCAGCGGACGAGCCCGGTCCGCGCGGCGCCGCAGGCGCGCTCGCCGCCCGTCGTAGACGAGGCGGCTGCGGTCGAGGGCGTGCCAGCCGGCGCCAAGGGACGGCGCGACGGGGCGGAAGACCGGGGAGTCGCGCACGAAGCCCCGGATGGACGCGAACACGCCGGAATCGTAGTCGCCGCGTCCAGCACCCCCGCGAAACCGGCGCCCCGGGACCGGCGTATCGGTGCCCAGTGGACGCACCGATCGCACCCCGCAGCCGAGGCCTCCGATGCCCACTTCGCTCCGTCGAACCCTCTTCGTCCCGGTAGCCGCGCTCCTGTTGGCCGCCTGCTCAGCCGCCGGCGCCGGGTCGAGCAGCCCGCCCGCGGGTACCTCCGGGAGCGGCGCCTCGGCGTCCTCCGTCGGTACGGCCAGCGGCGCGCTGGGAACCTACCTCACCGGCCCTGACGGGCGCACGCTCTACGTCTTCACCAAGGACAGCGCCGGGACCTCGACCTGCACGGGCACGTGCTCGCAGAACTGGCCCGCCTTCACCGTCGGGGACGGCCAGGCCCCAACGGCAGGCAATGGCGTGACGGGCATGCTCAGCACGTTCAAGCGATCGGACGGTACCACCCAGGTCGCCGTCAACGGCATGCCGCTCTACTACTACGCAGGCGATGCGAAGGCCGGCGACACGAACGGCCAGGGCAAGCTCGGATCCTGGTTCGTCGCCCCCGCGTCCGGCCAGCTCAGCGTTCCCAGCGCCGCACCCAGCAACGCGCCGAGCGCGACCCCGTCGCGCAGTCCGTACGGCTACTAGGCCGCGCGCGGCCCGCCTGGCGGCACGACCCGTCGGCTGAGTCGGCTGAGCCGAACGGCCCCTGCCGACCGGCCTGACGGCCCCGTTCCGGCCCGGCCGCACGGCCTCGCCATTGGTCCCCGATGGCCCTGCGAGCGCCGCAGCAAGGAGCTCATCGTTGCCGCATGGCCATCCAGACCCAGACCCGCGATCGAACCAGCCCCGGGCGACCGATCACACGGCGCCCGCGGGTCCTGGCCAACTCAGCACGACCGGCCCGACCCCGCGCGGTGCCTCCGCCCGCACGCTGGACCAGCCTCGTTCCCCTCCCCGACCCGCCCGAGGTGATGGATCCCGAGGAGGCCTGGCAGCTCCGCGCACGACTCGGCCTGCTGGGGCGCTAGCCCCGGCAGTCCGAGTCGCCCCGTTGATCGGGCGTTGACGCGCGCCTAACGCTCGCCGGTCAGCCTCCGCGGCGTGAGGATGGCGGACGGATGGCGGGCGACACCTACCAGGATCGCCTGGCGCATCCTGCGCTGGTTGGTGGCTCGGCTGATCACGCGCGCGACGCGCCCCGCGGCTGCAGAATTCGATCGAGTCACCGGTTCGTCGCGAGATGCTGAGGGCTCGCATGGGTTCGGTACCCTGTACGCGGGAGGTATCGACCGATGGAGCCCATCCCGCCGCCGACGCGCCAGGACCTGCTGACGATCATGTCGACCGAGCACTTCACGCTTCAGGGTGCCCGCTCGGCCGCCATCAGCGACGCCAACGGGCGAGCCAGCTTCTTCCTCGGTGCGCTCTCGGCGGCCGTGGTGGCCCTGGCCTTCGTGGCGCAGGTGGCGCACGAGGCATTCGTCGGGTTCGCCCTGATCGTGTTGCCAACCGTGCTGGTCATCGGGTTGGCCAGCTTCGAGCGACTGCTCCAGCTGGGCATCGAGAACATCCGCACGGTGGTCGCCATCAACCGCGTGCGGCGCTACTACCTCGAGATCGCGCCCGAGCTGCGCCCACACTTCACGCTCTCGGACCGGGACGACCCGGCCGGCGTCCTGGCGAGCCTCGGCTCGATCCGCGGAGGCGTGCGTCCCTGGGATCTCTTCGTCACGAACGCCGGGCTGGCGGCGACCATCGACGCCATCCTGAGCGGTGTCATCGTGGCGCTCCTCGTCTCGCTGCTCCAGCCGGACGACGCCCTGGCGGCGGCCTGTGGCATCGTGGCCGGCGCCGCCGTGCTGGGAATCCTGGCGCTGTACCTCGCCCGTAGCTGGCGAGCCGCGATCCGCATCTTCGGCGTCAGGTTCGCGCCCGAGCGGGGCTACGAGGCGACGCACGGGACGGCCGATGGCGGCGAGCCCGGCGCGACGTCACCCGAGGCGGCCGCCCCGCGCTGACCGGTCCGTGCCGCCCACCGGCCGCGCTTGACCGTCGGGGCGACGCCCATCACGCTTGGCGGGTGCGTCGCCGGCCGTCCTTCGTGCTCGGACTCGTCGTCACGATCCTCGTCGCGAGCTCGGGCGCCTGCGGGCCGGCCACGGATCGGGCCTCCGATCGCCCGACGGGCAGCGCTGCCGTGACGGCGGCCACGCCGACGACCCCGGCGACCGGGAATGCGTCGCCGGAGGGCGGGGGAACTGCGACCGCCACAGCGGCGCCGACGACCACACCGGTCCCGACGCCCGGTCACGAGGTCTACGGGTTCCTCCCCTACTGGGAGATGGACAGCGGCATCGCCGCGCACCTGCGCAAGACGGCCCTCACCACGCTCGGCCTGTTCAGCGTCACCGCGGCGACGAACGGCACCGTCGACACGACATCGACCGCCTATGCGCGCATCAGCGGCACGCTGGGGCGCCAGCTCGTGCGCGAGGCGCACCAGCGTCACACGCGGGTCGAGCTCGTCTTCAGCAGCTTCGGCTTCGCACGCAACCGTGCCTTCTTCGGCGACGTGGCGCGGCAGGACAAGACCATCGCCTCGCTGGTGGGACTGGTGCGCCGTCTCGGCCTCGACGGCATCGACGTGGACGTCGAGCTGCTCGACCTGCAGCTGGTCGATGCCTACGGCTCGTTCGTGGGGCGGCTGCGGGCGGCGCTGGTGGCGGCCGATGCGGCGGATCGCCTGTCGGTCGCGACGACGGGGACGGTCACGGGCGCGGTGATGGCCGCCTCGGCCGCGGAGGCCGGCGCGGATCGCATCTTCCTCATGGGCTACGACTACCACTGGCCGGAGTCGCAGCCGGGCGCCTCCTCACCGATCCATCGCCGCGACAGCGACGGCGGGGACCTCGTGAAATCGCTCGACCTCTACGCCGCCGTTGGGGTGCCGGTGCAGCGCACGCTGCTCGGCCTGCCCTTCTACGGCATGAGCTGGCCCGTCACCGATCCCTCGATCGGCGCCGCCAGCACGGGCACCGGCGCGAGCTGGATCCTCAGCCAGCATGCCGACGTGCTGAACGACCGGACGATCGTGCCCCAGCGAGACGACCGCGAGATGGTGGAGGTGTACACGTTCCGGGAGAGCGGTGGGGGCTGGCGGGCCGTCTACGTCGACTCGCCGGCGACCCTTGCTGCCAAGCTCGACCTGGCTAACGCGCGGGGCCTCGCCGGGGCAGGCTTCTGGGCCATCGGCTACGAGCGCGGCCTGCCGGCCTACACCGCGCTGGTCGCCGCCTTCGCCGCCGGCAAGCCCATGCAGTAGCGCGGCCCGCGGGCGTCAGGCGCCATAGACCACGTAGCGGCCGTCCCACGGCGTGGGGCCGAACTTGAAGTGGTACGGATGGAGGAACCGCGCGAAGGCCGCGTAGGTCAGCCGCGTGTCCGGCGCCATGTCGTAGCCGCCGCTCGACTGGCGCCCATAGAGCGGCCCCACCACGCGGACGCTGAGGACGCGGAAGCTCGATGAGCGGGCCGGATCCGCGGTAGCGGTGAAGCCCGTCATCAGCCACACGTGATGGCCGTTCATGACGACCAGCGCCGCGGGGCGATGCGTGCGGCGGATGCTCATCACGGCGGCGCGCACCGCCGAGTCGAAGGTGCGGGCCGCGACGAGGTCGTAGCGGGCATCGACGAAGTGGCGCAGGCCGGCCAGGAGGCCCACCAGGTCGACGCCTTCGCGCTCGGGCATCGGGTACACGTCGTGGGCACGCATGTAGTCGAAGTAGCGCTGCTGGCCCGCGGTGCTGTGATCGGCCTGGCCCAGGATCATGTTGCGCGCCATCTCGATGCTGGCGGCGGCGCACCAGTACCAGGTCGCCTGCATGACGTAGACCCCGCGGCGATAGAGGTCCATGCCGAAGACCGCTGGCTTGGCGGGGGCCGGCCGGGGCGTCGGTGCTGCCGTGGGCGCGGGCGTGGCCGACACGGCGGCGTCTGGCGGGATCGCGATCGCCGGCGGCGCATCGTCTCCCGTGCCGATCGCCGCCGCGAAGCTCGGCGTGGCCGCGGTGCTCGGGGGCGGAAGGCTGATCGCAGCCTGGCTCGGCGGGGCCGGCGCATCCGCGGCCGCACAGCCGCCGAACAGCAGCAGGGCCAGCAGCAGCGTCAGGAGACGATGCACGGTCATGGCGTCAGGCCGGGCACTCTAGCACTATGGGCTGTCCGGGCGTCGACGCCGTCGGCGAGCGACCGACCGCTCGACAGCCCCCGCGTCAGTGACGGCGCAGCAGGACGAGGTCGCCCCGCACGTCGCCCAGGTCCGTCGGCACGAACAGCCGCCCGGCGGCGTAGTCGAGGCTGCTGATCTGCGGCAGGTTGAGTGCCGCCGGGTCGGGCTCCTGGGCATCGTTCGGTCGCTCGTCGGCTGTATCCGGCCGCCCCGCGATCGTGTAGATCGTGCCGCTGCTCGCCTCGATCGTCCGCACGACATGGTTCTGGCGATCCCCGACGTAGGCGTTCCCGGCCTCGTCCAGCGCCAGCGAGATCGGCCCGTCGAAACGCGCCGTGGGATCGCTTCCGAACGTGGCCATCGTTGCAGGGCCGCCGTCGCCGCCGTAGCCCGGTTCGCCGGTGCCCGCGATAGTGGTCACCGTGCTGTCCGCCGGGTCGACGACGCGGACCGCGAAGTTCCTGCTGTCGAGCACGTACAGGCGGTCGTCGGGGCCCCGCCGGATGTCGTAGATCCAGTTGAAGCGCACGCGCTCGAAGCCCGTTCGACCGTGGGCGAAGCCCGGCGTCCCGTCACCGAGAGTCTGCAGGACCTGCCCGGCCTCGTCGAATCGCCAGATGCGGCAGCCCGTGACCTCATTGACCCAGATCGAGCCGCTTGCGTCCACCACGCAGTTGCCCATGTCCGCCATCCCGAGGGCGCGGCCGTCGACGAGCACGTCAGCGGTGCCCCGTCCCGGATCGATCCGCACGAGGCGGGCGTTGCCGAAATTTGAGACCACGAGCGAGCCACCCGGCAGGAGGTCGACGAACATGGGGAAGTCGAGCTCGACCGGCAGGTTCGGAACGCCCTCGACGACGGGCGCGGCCGCAGCCGTCCAGGCGAGCCGCCCGTGGCGATCGAGGCAGCCGAGGACGTGGCGCGGATGATCGATCGGGTAGTAGCCGCCGTCACGAACATGGAACCCGAAGTGCGCCAAGCCATCGACGACGAAGTCCTGCGGACCGAAGTGGACGATGCGCTCGACCTGCCAACGTGGAGACGGGGAGGCGGCCATGTCGATCTCGGGCATGTGGAAGGCGGCAATCGTCGGGGCCGTCCGGCGCTCCGGACGAGCGGGGCCACCCGACCGTCTACGGCGTCCCTCAGGATCCGTCATGTCCACCTCCGCGAAAGACCGGGCCGATGGCGGGATGACGTTCACGGCAGGCCAACGCCCCGGAAACCGGACGACATCAAGGTACTCGCGAGCGCCTCGCCTCGCCCGGTGAGTGCGGTCGCCCGGCCTCCTCCCGGCCGACCGTGAGCGCTCCACCGAAGGAACTTGGGCTCCTTTGGTGTGCCCTGGTGTCCATCGGGAACCCACACAGCCCCCTTGCAACAGGCATGACCCATGGCCCTTGCGCTTCGAGGCTGCGGCGGGCAGCCTGACCGATTGATCTCCTGACTGGCCGCACGAGGCAGGCGCCACTAGCCACCACCGGCAGCTGTGAACCTCGCTCGTCCTGCCGCATCTGTATGAGTAGGAGCACCCACAGGGAGGTGCCGAAGGATTCGGCCGGGAGGCCGGTTGGCACCGTGGATCCAACGAGCGGGTCGAGGTCGCTTTCGGCGCTCGCGTCTGGGGCGGGCGAACGGGTGCTTCCGAATCAGCGCGTCCTGCTCGTCGAACGCGCGCGTGGCGGGGATCGCGCGGCGTTCGAGGAGCTCGTGGACGATTTCGTCGAGCGTGCCTTGCGAACCGCCATGGCCATCCTCGGCAACGACTCGGATGCGCGGGATGCCACCCAGGATGCGTTCCTTGCGGCGTGGCGCGGGATGCGCGGGCTGCGCGATCCGGAGCGCTTCGACGCGTGGTTGAAGCAGATCCTCGTGAACAGCTGCCGCGCCCTCGGGCGACGCCGGCGGCGCTCCGCCGTCCGCGAGATCCCGATCGACGAGCTCAGGGCCGTCGACGAGCCGGCCGATGATCGAGGCTGGCAACCGGAGCGCGGCGGACCGTCGCTCGACGACATCGAGCACGCATTCGGCCGGCTGTCCGTGGACGAGCGCTCCGTCCTCGTCCTTCACCACCTCGAGAGGCACTCGGTCGTCGATATCGCCGCGATCCTGGCCATTCCGGTCGGAACCGCGAAGTCGCGCCTGTTCAACG
>DATHCS010000119.1:0-2052 GCA_035319405.1 Candidatus Dormiibacterota bacterium
CACGTGGCCGCGCGGCTGCACGCCATCGGCGCCCAGGCGCGCCGCGCGTCGAGCGCGGAGTCCTACCGGCCGATGATCCTGGTCTGCGCCCACGCGGGCCTCAAGACCGGCGAGGACGGGCCCACTCACGCGGACCCACAGGCGCTCCAGCTGCTGCAGGGCAACTTCCCGCCCGGCGTCGCGATCACGCTCACGCCGTGGGACCCGCAGGAGGTCTGGCCGCTGCTGGCGGCGGCGCTGGTCAAGCGCCCGGCCCTGATCGCTCCGTTCGTGACGCGGCCGGCCGAGACCGTGCTCGATCGGCGCGCCATGGGTCTGGCGCCGGCCGAAGCGGCGGGCGCCGGGCTGTACCTGCTGCGCGGGCCAGGGAACCGTGGCGATGGCACGATCGTGCTCCAAGAGAGCGCCGTCGCGTACACGTTCGTGGTCGACGTGCTGCCGCTGCTCGAGAGGGACGGCATCAAGCCCTGGGTCTACTACGTTTCGAGCGCCGAGCTCTTCGACCTGCTGCCGGAAGGCGAGCGGCAATGGGTCTTCCCGCCGGCGCGGGCCGAGGAGGCGATGGGTATCACGGGGTTCACGCTGCCCACGATCGAGCGCTGGCTCCGCTCCGACGCAGGGCGTGCGGCCACGCTCCACCCTTACCGCCGCGGCCACTTCCTCGGCAGCGGGTCCGGGCCGGCCGTGCTGGCGGAGGCGGGTCTCGACGGCGAGGGCCAGTATCGCGCCGTGCGGGCCTACCTCGACGCCCGTACGCGAGCCGGCGCTACGGTCGTCGCGTGAGCCCGGCGGAAAGACGCTCGACCAGGCCGTTGAGCACGGCTTCGCGAGCCTTGAGAGCCTCGCGCAGGCCCATCTCCTCGGTGCCGGCGATCTCCATCCGCAGGTCGGAGACATAGCTCTCCAGGACGTCCCTGAGCGTGGCTGCTTCCGCCTCGCTCAGTTCCAGGCGGATCATGGTCGACCTCCCTCGGGCGGCCCAGCCGCGCGCGCGTGGGCACGGGCCTGCTCGGCGAAGGCCGCGAGGCGGGCCTCCACGCGCTGGTTGACGCTCGCTTCCGGGAAGCGTTGCTGGGCGTCGCGCGCGCCAGCGGGCACGCCGGTCAGGATCTCGATCGCCTCGTCGACCGTTTCGACCGGCCAGACGCGGAAGAGCCCATGGGCGACCGCCTCGACGACGTCGGGTCGCAGCATCAGGTTGGCAACGTTGGCGGTCGGGATCACGACGCCTTCGGCGCCGGTCAGGCCCCGCGCGCGGCAGGTGTCGAAGAATCCCTCGATCTTGTCGTTGACGCCGCCCACCGGCTGGACGCGCCCGAGCTGGTTGACCGAGCCCGTCACCGCGATCGCCTGGCGTAGCGGCACGTCGGCCAGCGCGGAGAGCACCACCAGCAGCTCCGCGAGCGACGCGCTGTCGCCCTCCACGCCGGCATACGACTGCTCGAAGACCAGACTCGCCTGGAGCGAGAGCGGGCGCTCCGGCGAGTAGCGGGCCCCCAGGAAGCCGGCCAGGATCAGCACGCCCTTCGAGTGGATCGGCCCACCCAGCTCCACCTCGCGCTCGATGTCGACGACCTGGCCGCTGCCCACCCGCACCCGGGCGGTAATGCGGCTGGGATGACCACACGTGAACGGGCCCAGCGAGAGCACGGAAAGGCCGTTGACCTGGCCGGCCACGGCGCCCCGCGTGTCGATCAGCAGCGTGCCGCGACGGATCTGCTCCTGGACACGATCCCGGACGCGCGCCGTTCGGCGCCACGCGGCCTCGACCGCCAGAGCGACGTCTTCTGCGGCGATCGTCCGCCGGCCGGCCCGCGCCGCGGCGTGATCGGCCTCGCGCAGGAGATCCGCCAGGTTCTCGGCGTGGACCGACAGCTTCTGCGAGTCCTCGGCCAGGCGCGCGGACTCTTCCAGCGTGCGCGCCACGCCGCCGCGCTCCAGCGGGCGCAGTCCGTCGCGGCGCGCGAGCGTGCCGAGGAAGCGGGCGAAGAGCGGAACGTTCTCGGGCGTCCACGGCACCGCCTCCTCGAAGTCGGCGGCGACCTTGAACAG
>DATHCS010000120.1:0-4156 GCA_035319405.1 Candidatus Dormiibacterota bacterium
GCGGGAAGTCGAGCTCGGCGTCCGTGATCACGAGCCGCCCCGCTTCGCCGCCCACGACGCGCCCACCGAGGGCATCGGCCAGCTGCTCCGCGCTCGTCCTCGACCGTGCCGAGGTCCGGCTCGAAGGTGCCGGCAGCTCGGCAGCGAGCTGCAGCCGGTGATCGAGCGCTCGCAGGCGCTCCAGGCGGCGCGCTCGACTGGAGGCCTCCGCGGTCATCTCGGGCAGCGTGGCCGCGGGCCGTGCCAGCTCGGCTGTCACGTGCGCCCGGGACCCGCTCAGGCGACGCGGGCGGTGGCCTGATCGCCGTCCAGGAGCTGCAGCAGGCGCCGCGCGGCCGACTTGGCCTGCTCGCCGCTCTCCAGGCGGGGCCCGGTGCAGGCCGGGCAGCCGGCCGCGCAGGGGCAGCCCTCCACGAGCTCGCGGGCCCGTGCCATCAGCTCGGCGTGTCGCTCGAAGAGCCGTTCCGCCAGGCCGACCCCGCCGGGCACCCCGTCGTACAGGTAGACGGCCGGACGCTCGAAGTGGGGCGAGCGCACCTGCGTCACGAGGCCGAGGTCGCGCGGGTCGCTCATCAGCATCACGCTGGCGACCGTCTGCAGCGCGCGGCCGGTGCCCACCAGGGCCTGCTCCAGCTCGGCTCGCGGCCATCCCGCCACGGCGTGCGGCTCGAGGGCCAGCCAGTAGGCGGTCGTGTGCAGCTCCAGCTCCGGCAGGCGGATGCGCCCCCAGCCGAGGTTCTCCAGCGTCTCGAAGCGCAGCTTCTTGTAGATGGTGGCCAGGCTGGCCACCATCACCTCGCCATGGGCGCGGCGGGCCGCCGGTGCGTCGGTCGAGGCGAAGGTCTCGAGCGGCTTGAGCGTGACGGCCAGCTCTGCCTGCGTGAAGTGGTCCACGTCGACCGGTCGGACGTAGGCCTTGCGCTCGTCCCAGTCGAGGCGGTCGACGTGGTACTGGCGCGACTCGTGGAGGTAGATCGCGTGCTCGTGCACGAGGGTGGGCGCCGAGAAGAGGTCCACCTCCCCGATGACGCGCGGGCGATCGGCTCCCGTATCGATGATCACGACGTTCTCGGGTGCCGCCGTGCGCAGGGGGATCTCCGAGGCCGGGAAGTTCTCGCTGGCCCAGTACCAGCGCCCGTCGGCTGCCTGCCGCACGTGCCCCTCCTCGGCCAGGAAGGCCAGCAGCTCGTCGGCCGGCTCCCGGCCGAAGCGCTCCCCGGGCGCGAAGGGCAGCTCGAAGGTCGCGGCCCGCAGGTGCGCGAGCAGGACGTGGAGGTTCTCCGGATCGAGGCGTGCCTCCTCGGGCGTTCCCTCGAGCAGGAATTCGGGGTGCTGGGCGACGTACTGGTCGAGCGGCGCGGCGGTCGCCACGAGGATCGCAGCGGAGGCCTCCTGGCGACGGCCGGCGCGGCCCATCTGCTGCCACGTCGAGGCGATCGAGCCGGGGTAGCCGGCGAGCACGGCCACGTCGAGGCGCCCGATGTCCAGGCCGAGCTCCAGGGCGTTGGTGCTTACCACGCCGAGCAGGGTGCCCGCCCGCAGCCCCGCCTCGATGGTCCGCCGCTCGGTGGGCAGGTAGCCGCCGCGGTAGCCGCGCAGCTTGGCGTGGGGTCCGTGACCCTCCCGGAGGGCTTCGCGCAGGCGGGTCAGGAGCAGCTCCACCCCGGTCCGCGAGCGGCCGAAGACGGCCGTCTGGCGCCCTGCCCGCAGGAACGCGAGGGCGCTGCGCTCGACCAGCCCGTAGGCGCTGGCCCGGCTGCCGCTGGCTTCGTCGAGGAGCGGCGGGTCGAGGATCACGACGTGCTTGCGACCGCTCGGTGCCCCGTTGCGGTCGATCAGTTGCGGCGTCCGACCCGTGAGCGTCTCGGCGAGGGGGAGGGGGTTGCCGATGGTGGCCGAGCAGACGACCAGCTGGGGTCGCGTGCCGTAGTGATCGCAGAGGCGCCACAGGCGACGCAGCACGTTGGCCACGTGGCTGCCGAAGACGCCGCGGTACGTATGCGCCTCGTCGATGACCACGTAGCGCAGGTGCTCGAAGAGCTGGAACCACTTGGTGTGGTGCGGCAGGATCGCCGCGTGGAGCATGTCCGGATTGGTCATCACGACCTGGCCAGCGCTGCGCAACACGGTGCGCAGCGGGGCCGGGGTGTCGCCGTCGTAGACGCCGGCGGCCAGCGTCACCTCGGCCGCACGCGCGAGCTCCTCGAGCGCAGCCAGCTGGTCCTGGCTGAGCGCCTTGGTGGGGAAGAGGAAGAGCGCGCGCGCCGCCGGGTCCTCGATCACGGCCTGCAGCACCGGGACCTGGTAGCAGAGCGTCTTGCCGGAGGCGGTCGGTGTGACGACCAGGGCGTCCAGTCCGGCATGCAGCGCTTCGAGGGTCTCGGCCTGATGACGGTAGAGCGAGTCGAGGCCCTGCCGTTGCAGGCCGCTTCGCAGGGCTGGCGCAAGCCAGGCCGGGAAGGGGGCCGCGTCGGCCTCCCGGGCCGGGAGGATCGCGTGCGTGATCAGGGCCTGCGCCACGATCGGATCCGCGAGCAGGCGATCGAGGACCGGTTCGACGGGGGCGGGAGCGTAGAGCCGCATGGCGCACCAAAACGCACGGATGTTCGATTTCTGGCAGCCTACGTGAGGCAGGTGTCGCCGTCAAGCCCGCACGGTGTTCCGCCACTCGATCTGGGGCCGCGTTTGACACCTGCAGCTCCGCGCAGCTAGCATCCCGCGCGATGGCCCTCCCCGCCGCGCCCCAGGGCGTCCGCCCTACGGCCCCAGGCTCGGCTGCCTCGCCCCCGCCGCTGAGTGCACCTCCCGTGCCGATCATCACGCGTCGACGGGTGGCCTTCGCGGTGGGCGTGGTGGTGGTCGTCTGGATCGTGCTGGTGTTCGGGCGCGCGGTGGCCAGCCAGGCCAGCGCGTCCGGCCGCGCGGACGCCATGCGAGCGGAGAACGCCGCGAAGGCCGAGCAGCTGGCGGCCGGTCAGCGCGAGCTGGCGATCGTGCAGAGCCCGGCGTTCGTACGCCTGCAGGCCCGCGCCTATGGCCTCGGTGACGCCGGCGAGCGAATCTTCACGCTGCAACCGGGCGGCCCGGCACCCCGTCGCATCACGCTGTTGGGTGGTCCAGCGCCCGGCGCGCAGCCGCCGACCCCGCTCGACGCCTGGCTGGCCCTCTTCTTCGGCCCCTGACCGCTCGGCCCGCTGACTAGTCGGCCGCGGCGCCCACCGCAGCCGCGGTCGTGGTCGTGCCCCTGGCCGCGCGTCGGGTGCGGGCGGCCAAATGGTCCGCCAGCCGCAGCGCCAGCTGGAGGATCGTGACGGTGGGCGAGGTCGAGCCCGAGCTGGGGAAGACGGAGCTGCCGGCCACGAACAGGTTCGCCACCCCGTGGACGCGACAGTCGCGGTCGACCACCCCGTGGGCCGGGTCGTCGTGCATCCGCGTGGTGCCCTCGTGGTGCCAGTTGCCGACCAGCTGAGAGGGCCAGGGGTCACCCTCGGGCAGGCGCGCGGCGGCGAGGCCGGGTTCCAGCTTCTCCAGCTCGGCCACGAGGAGCGCCAGGGCCCGCCGGTACGTCACCTCCTCGGTCGGACCGACGGTCCATCGGACCCGCACCCGCGGCACGCCCAGGCGGTCGCGCTCCGGGATGAGCTCGACCCGGTTGTCGGGATCGGGCACCTGCTCGATCGCGCTCCAGATCTCCAGGTAGCGGCGCAGCGAGGGGCGTTCGGTGAGGGCGCCGAGTCCGCTGATGATGGCCAGGTCGGGGCGGCGGGCGGCCGTCGCCAAGTCTCGTGATCGGAGGCGCATGCGGCCGCCCCCCGCGTCCTGGTAGAAGGGGCTCTCGTTCCACGGCTTCCGCGTGGCGATGACGATGCGTCGTGCCGCCTGCCATTGCGGGCTCAGCTGGCCGACGTACCCGAACTGGATGTTGGCGTGGTAGTTCAGCAGCTGCTCGGCGCGCTGCAGCTCATCGGCGAGCGTGATGCGGAAGAAGCGCAGCGTGCCCGCTGCGCCGCCGCCGATGAGGCGACCGAGGGGCGTGTCGCCGGGGCTGATCCGGTAGCGGTCGACGACCCGCGGGTGCTCCATGAAGCAGCGCCCAACCGCGACCCCGCCGAGACCGGAAACGAGCAGCAGGCGTGGGTTCTCGACGCCCCCCGCG
>DATHCS010000121.1:0-7595 GCA_035319405.1 Candidatus Dormiibacterota bacterium
CACCTCGCCACGGACCAGCCGAAGCGGATCCGGCAGGATCACGTAGTCGCGAAGGATGACGTTGACGTCGCGCGGCGCCGTCGCGGTGCCTGGCCGGATCGGACCGCCTGCCGCGGACGGAGGCGCCGCGGCGCAGGCGACGAGCAGCAGCGACGCGAAGGGCAGCAGCAGGGCGGCGCGGCCCCCGCGGACCCGCCCGAACGTTCGCACGCCCGCAATGGTGGCAGCGCCCGGGCGGGGCTGCAGCGAACGCCGCGGCCGGCGCCGGCAGCGTGCCGGGGGTGGAGGGGGCGGGCCAGGCAAGGGCTCCGGCCAGCCTGGCGCGGGGGCGAATCGGCGAGCCGCCGCGTGGCCGAACGGTCGTGCATACGAATCACGTGCCCTCAGCACCGGATTGCCACGCGATTCGCAGCACGACCACCTTGACACTCGCCGGTCGCAGGCCGCACAGTGCCCCCCGACCCTTCCCGCGGCTGCCGGGGTCCGAGGAGCGCCCGGAGCGGGTCATCGGCGCAGGTTCGAGCGAGGGTAAGCGTGCACGCCGTCACCGACGACGTCCCGGGTGCCGCCGCCGTGGCGGCCTCATCGCAGGCCACGGTCACGCCTGCCGGTGGGGCCGCCCCAGCCGCGACGCGGCCCGTGGCCGTCCGCCTCGAGCGCGTGCGCAAGACGTTCGGCGAGGTCGTCGCGGTGGCCGGCGTCGACCTCGACGTCTACGAGGGCGAGTTCTTCTCGCTGCTGGGCCCATCGGGCTCGGGCAAGACGACGACGCTGCGGATGATCGCTGGCTTCGAGCTGCCGAGCAGCGGGCGCGTCCTCCTCTCGGGCGAGGACGTCTCGCGCAGGCAGCCCTTCGAGCGCGACGTCAACACGGTCTTCCAGGACTACGCGTTGTTCCCCCACATGACCGTCGGCGACAACGTCGCCTACGGATTGATGATCAAGAAGGTGCCCCGCGACGAGCGGGCGCTGCGGGTCACCGAGGCCTTGCGCATGGTCCGCCTGGAGGGCTACGAACGGCGCAAGCCGGCGCAGCTGTCGGGCGGCCAGCGACAGCGCGTGGCGTTGGCCCGGGCCCTGGTCAACCACCCCCGGGTGCTGCTGCTGGACGAGCCCCTTGGCGCGCTCGACCTGAAGCTGCGCCAGGAGATGCAGCTCGAACTGAAGGCGATCCAGGAGCGGGTCGGCATCACCTTCATCTACGTCACGCATGACCAGGAGGAAGCGCTCGCCATGAGCGACCGGCTGGCCGTCTTCAGCCATGGTGTGATCGAGCAGGTGGGGGCGCCGGCGGAGGTCTACGAGCGGCCGGCGACGGCGTTCGTGGCCGGCTTCGTGGGCACCTCGAACCTGCTCAGCGGGGATGCGGCGCGGGCGATCGTCGGACACGACGGCACCTTCACGGTGCGTCCCGAGAAGATCCGCCTCGAGGCGCCCGACGCGCCGGTGGCGGCCGACGAGAGCAGCGCCCTCGGCCATGTCGACGAGGTGGTCTACCTCGGCTCCGACACGCGCTACCTGGTCGCCCTCGAGCTCGGGCCGCGGCTGGTGGTCACCGAGCAGAACCTCGCCACCTCGTCGACGCAGGCGCTGGCCGCTCGCGGCAGGGCCGTGCGGTTGACCTGGAAGCGGGAGCACAACTACCCGGTCAAGGGGGGTGCAAGCGTGGAGCCGGCGGGGCCGGCCGAGACGCCGACCGCGGAGACGCTTGCGGCGGCGAAGGAGGAGGACCGAGCATGAAGGTACGCAAGGCCGCCGCGGCGTTGGCGACGGTGGCCATCGTCGCGGGCGCCTGTTCGAGCGGCGCGACCACCGCGCCGCCCACCACGGGGCCGAGCGGGACCTCCGGCGCGACGGCCTCGACGGGCGCCGGGTCACCGACAGCGAGCGCCGTTCCCCTGCCCACCGCCATCGGCCCGGGTGAGGGAGCCCTCAACCTGGTCATCTGGCCCGGCTACGCCGAGAACGGCTCGAACCAGAAGGACTACGACTGGGTCACGCCGTTCGAGCAGCAGAGCGGCTGCAAGGTGACCACCAAGACGGCCGACACCTCGGACGACATGTACAACCTGATGGTCCAGGGGCACGGGCAGTGGGACGGCGTCTCCGCCTCCGGCGACGCCTCGAACCGCCTCATCGACGCGGGCGAGGTGGCGCCGATCAACGTCGATCTGATCCCCGACTTCAAGAACATCTCGCCCTTCCTGCAGAGCCCGCCGCACAACACCGTCAACGGCGTGCACTACGGCGTGTCGCTGGGCTGGGGCGCCAACCTCCTGCTCTACAACAAGAAGGCCTTCCCCACCCAGCCGTTGAGCTGGGGATCCGTGTTCGACACGGCGCAGATGGACGCCTACAAGGGCAAGGTGACCGCCTACCAGGGCCCGATCTACATCGCCGACGCGGCGTTGTACCTCGCGGACAAGAAGCCCGAGCTGGGCATCACCGACCCCTACGAGCTGACGCAGGACCAGTTCAACGCGGCCGTCGACCTGCTCAAGGCGCAGCACCCCTATGTTGGCAAGTACTGGGCCAGCTACACCGACGAGATCGACAACTTCGAGAACGGCACGACCACCATCGGCACCGGCTGGCAGTACCAGGTCAACACCATCAACGCGGACAAGAAGGTCGAGGTCGGCTCGCTGATCCCGACCGAGGGCGCCACCGGCTGGGCCGACACGTGGATGCTCTCGGCCTACGCGCCGCACCCCAACTGCATGCTGGCGTGGATGGCCTGGGCGCTCAAGCCCGACGTGCAGAAGCAGTCGGCCGAGTACTTCGGCGAGGCACCGGCCAACGTGGCCGCCTGCCCGCAGCTCGACACGAACCCCGGCCCCTACGGCTTCAAGGACTTCTGCACGCTCTTCGGGGCCACCAACGAGTCCTTCTACAACCACATCAGCTTCTGGAAGACCCCGCGCGCAGACTGCGGCGACAGCCGCGGCACGACCTGCGTGCCGTACAAGGACTGGGTCGACGCCTACACCGCGATCCTCGCGGGCTGATCTCTCTCGAGGTCGGGAAGGTGGAAGGGCCGCGCCTCGCCCGGGGCCGGTCCCTCCGCCTGCCCGCCGACGTGACTGACGAGCCATGAGCGCCATCAGCGCTCCAGGCCCGCAGGCCGCGCCGGCTGCCTCTCCGCGACGGCGCCTGCTCGGCTGGTTCGCGCGCCATCGGCGCCTCCAGCTGGGAACCCTGCTGGCCCTGCCCGTGGGCTGGCTCGGCGTCGTCTACTTCGGGGCGCTGATCCTGCTCCTGCTCTCCGCCTTCTGGGTCGTCGACCCCGTCACGGGCCAGATCGTGCGCGATTGGACCCTGGCCAACTTCCAGAAGATCATCACCCACCCCGACCCGTACCTGGTGATCGTGGCCCGCACGGTCGTGATCGCGGCGCTGGTGACCGTGTCCGACGCCGTCATCGCCTTCCCCATCGCCTACTTCATGGCCCGCGTGGCCTCGCGCCGGACCCGCAACATCCTGGCCGTCGCGGTGCTCATCCCGCTCTGGGCGAGCTACCTCGTGCGCGTGTACAGCTGGCGCCTGATCCTGTCGCAGAACGGACTGCTGGACTGGTTCTTCACGCAGCTGGGCATCCCGGGCGTGGGCGACATCTTCGGGTACTCGGATCTCTCGATGACGGTGGTCTTCGTGTACCTCTGGCTGCCGTACATGATCCTGCCCATCTGGGCTGGGCTGGAACGCATCCCCGACTCGTTCCTGGAGGCCTCGGCCGACCTCGGCGGGCGCCCCCTCATGACCTTCCGGCGGGTGGTCCTGCCGCTGGCCATGCCGGCGCTGGTGGCGGGCTCGATCTTCACCTTTTCGCTGACGCTCGGCGACTACATCGTCCCGCAGCTCGTCTCCAACACGCAGTTCATCGGCAACGTCATCTTCAGCCAGCTCGGCGTGGCCGGCGACATCCCCTTCGCCGCGGCCTTTGCCGTGATCCCCATCGTGATCATGGGGATCTACCTCTACGCGGCGAGCCGCGTGGGCGCCTTCGAGGCGCTCTGAAGGCGCGCCGTGGGTCGCTGGACACTGCGCCTGGTCACCAGCCTCACGCTGGCGTTCCTCTACCTGCCCATCGCGGTGATCGCGCTCTACGCGTTCAACGGCGACCGCGGCCAGTCATGGCCGATCACCAACTGGTCCACCGAGTGGTTCGCCGAGGCGTTCCAGAACCCCGGCGTGCGTGACGCGCTCGTGCTGTCCCTGCAGGTCGCCCTCGGGGCGACGCTGATGGCGCTGCTGCTGGGCACGCTGGTGGCCCTGGCCATCCACCGCTTCCGCTTCTTCGGCCGCACCACCATCTCGTTCGCGCTGGTGATCCCCATCGCCCTGCCGGGCATCATCACCGGCATCGCCCTCAACAACGCCTTCCGCGGCCTGCACTTCCCCCTGGGCACGCTAACGATCATCGCCGGCCATGCCACCTTCTGCGTCGTGCTCATCTACAACAACGTGATCGCACGCCTGCGCCGTTCCTCGGCCTCGCTGGAGGAAGCGTCCGCGGACCTGGGCGCGGACCAGCTGCAGACCTTCCGCCACGTGACCTTCCCGGTCATCCGCACGGCGCTGCTCGCCGCCGCGCTGCTCGCCTTCGCGCTCTCCTTCGACGAGATCATCGTCACCTACTTCGTGGCCGGGACGCAGGAGACGATCCCCATCTGGATCCTCAACCACCTGCGCCAGCCCAACCAGCGGCCAATCGTCAACGTCGTGGCCCTGCTGCTGATCCTGGTCTCGACGATCCCCGTCTACATCTCCCAGCGGATCGCCGGCGCCGAGTCGACCGCTGGCGCGTCCGCACCGGGGGCCCGCCCGGAGCCCTAGGAATCAGCCCGCGATGGGGAGCTGCCAGCGCCAGTAGCTGGCGTCGCCGGGCAGGTCAGGCGGCGTGGCGGCGCCGCAGGCGACGAGCACCGCGGCGGCGAGGAGCAGCGCCGCGAGCCACGCCAGGGCGACCCAGGCGGACCGCGGGACGACCGGCAGGGCGCGGCGGGAGCGCGGCGGAACGGGCACGGCCATGAGTGGACATCCTCCGGTAGCCCCCTCGAGCTGACCGTCGCGCAGCGCGCGATCGGGCCTCGCAGGCTAGCGGGGCGTCCTTGGCGGTCCCTTCCTCGCGACTTGTCTGCGGCTTATCAGGCGCGTTGTCGACGGCCGGCGCCTAGGCCGTCTGATCGTCCTCGCCGTCACCCCCGAGGTAGCGATCGGGGTCGTCGCGGAAGTCGAGGAGGCAGCCGCGGCTGCAGAAGTAGTAGGTCGTGCCCTGGTACTCGGCGGTCAGCTGGGCGTCCACGGTCTCGACCTCCATGCCGCAGACGGGATCGATGGCGATGGCCATGGGATGCGCTCCTGTGCGTGGTGAGATGGTCGATGCTCCCCTAGAGTAGATCGAGCTTGGGGCCGCGCGGGCGTCGGAGGTCTGGGCGGGTCAGATCGACCCGGACGAGCACGACGCCCCGGGCGCTCCCCCAGGAGCGGATCCGGGGCGTCGGCGTGCGGGAAGGCACGAGGCGTGGGCGCGCTGAGGCGCCTCACGATGCATAGAACGCTGCGCGCGTCGATCCGGTTCCAAGGATGCTGCGGGCGGCGGACCCGATACCGACCGGCCCTTCGTCAGCCCTCGTCGATGCGGTCGCGCAGCCGCCTCAGGTCGGATCGAACGACGAGCTCGAGGGCCGGGCCCAGGAGGCGCAGCGGGATCATGGCGAGCCTCGCCCCCGCCCCGTCGCGGCGATGCTCCCCGCTCCCGAGCGCTTCGCGCCAGGTCACGAGCGTCGAGCCGCCGGGCAGCGGCTCCAGCCAGACATCGACCCGGCTGGAGAGGCGGCCCGAGCGCCTCAGCCCGAGGTGCCTCGGCGGGTCGAGCTGATCGATCCACCCGGGAGCGTCGGTTGCGCCCGGCGGTCCACGCCAGCGCCGCGGCCGTTCGGCGGGATGCATGAGGCGATCCCAGACCCGCCCGGCCGGCGCAGCGATGGTGAGCGAGCGCACGACGACCAGCATCGGATCGATGCTACGCCGGGCGCAGCGCCCGCGGGCCTGGCGACGCTATGCTGCCGCCGTGACCGAAACGGAGCGCCCGCAGCGCGAGCCGCCCGTGCCTCCCACGGAGGATCGCAAGTTCCTCCAGCCGCGCCCATACGCGGACACGAGCTTCCTGGAGAGCGACGCCTGGCGCGCCCTGCGCATCGAAGGCGAGTTCGTGGAGGGCTTCGACGCCCTCGCTCGCCTGGGCGATGCGGTGACCGTGTTCGGCTCGGCGCGCACGCCCCGTGACGATCCCATGTACGACGCCGCCCGGCGCATCGGTGCAGGCCTCGCACGCGCAGGCTTCGCGGTCATCACGGGGGGCGGCCCGGGGATCATGGAGGCCGCCAACCGCGGTTGCCGGGAGGCGAGCGGCTACTCGGTCGGTTGCAGCATCGAGCTGCCGCACGAGCAGCTCACCAACCCGTACCTCGACCTCGCGGTCGACTTCAAGTACTTCTTCGTGCGCAAGACGATGTTCGTCAAGTACGCCCAGGGCTTCGTGATCTTCCCTGGCGGCTTCGGCACGCTCGACGAGCTCTTCGAGTCGGTGACGCTGGTCCAGACCGGCAAGATCGAGCACTTCCCCATCGTGCTCTTCGACAGCGGCTACTGGGCCGGGCTGCTCGACTGGCTGCACACGCGGGTCGAGGCCGAAGGCAAGATCGCGCCCGGTGACCTGAGCCTCCTGCCCGTCATCGACGATGTCGACGAGGTCGTGGCCGTGATGGTCGAGTCGAGGCGACGCATGATGGAGGCGCGCGCCGCCGCCGCGGCAGAGGAGGAGCTCCGCCGCCAGGGCGAGCCGATCGCGGGCGGGCGCCCGACGCGCGACGCGCTCGGGCGCACCGTGCGCCGCGGCTCACCGGTGCACTACCCCGACTGAGCCGAGGCCTCCTCGGCGGGCAGCTCGGCCAGCAGGCGTAGCAGGGGCACGGCTGCCGCGAAGGTGTGGGCCACCATGTCGGGTAGCTCGGGCGAGAAGGCGTCCGCGTCCGAGAGACGTCGCCCGAAGGTCACGTCCTTCAGCTTCAGCAGCTCGGCCTCGGGGTGGTCGGGCGCATAGCCTGCCGGGATGCGCTTCAGCGAGTCGCCGGTGAGTCGGCCGAAGGTCTCACGGAAGGCCGGCGCCTCGACGGCCGCGTGGATCCGCCCTGGCTCGCCGTCCACGAGTCGGCGCCACGCCGCCAGGCGCACGCCGACGGGGTGCCACATGCCTCCGCCGACGTAGATCGAGCCCGGCTGGAGGTGGAAGTAGCCACCCACGCCGTGGCCGCCCCACTCGGCACCATCGTCGCCCACCCAGGGGAAATCGGCCCCGAGGTGCGTCTTGTAGGGCGACTTGTCGCGTGAGAAGCGGGTGTCACGGTAAATGCGGAACGGCGAGCGGACCGGGTCCGCCGCCAGCGGCACGCGGAGCGCGGCCAGACGATCGGCCAGTGCGCTGCAGAGGGCCGCGAGGGGCTCCTTCAGCAGACGCTCGTACTCCGCCTTGCGGGGCTGGAACCAGGTCCGCTCGTTGTTCATGGCCAGGTCGGCCAGGAACTGGATCGCCT
>DATHCS010000122.1:0-3007 GCA_035319405.1 Candidatus Dormiibacterota bacterium
GGGCGAGCACCTGAGCGGGCTCATCCAGACCGATGCGGCCCTCAATCCCGGCAACAGCGGCGGCCCCCTGCTCGACGCATCGGGCAAGGTGGTCGGCATCGCCACCGCCACGACGTCCTCCGCCGAGGGCATCTCCTTTGCCATTCCGATCGACGTGGCAGCACCCATCATGAGCGCCGCCCTCGCGGGACAGCCCCTGCCCTAGATGGATATGAGCCGGCTCGCCCGGACCGCCACTCCGGCGGCCGGCCGCGCGGCGGGCAAGCAGCCCGACGCACGCGCCGGCCGCCGGCGCGTCCCCCTGCCACGCGCCTGGAACGTGCGGCTCAGCGATGTGGTGGCCCTGCTGGCGGGCAACGCCCTGCTCATCGTCGGCATGTGGGTACGCCACGGCGGGCTGCAGCAGCTGGGCACGCCCGGGGGCCTGCTGACTGCGGCCGGCCAGCTGTCGGGCCTGCTTGGCGCCTACCTCATCCTGGTCCAGGTGCTGCTCATGTCGCGGATCCCGTGGCTCGAGCAGCTGCTGGGCATGGACCGCCTGACCGGCGCGCACCGCTGGGTCGGCTTCGGCGCGGTCAGCCTGCTCCTCGCCCACGGCGCGCTGGTCATCGTGGGCTATGCCCTGGGCGACGGCAGCACGATCCTCGGCGAGGCCATCACGATCCTCACCACCTACCAGTACGTGCTGCTGGCGACGATCGGCATGGCCCTCTTCGTGGCCGTAGCAGTGAGCTCCATTCGTGCCGCGCGGGTACGGCTCTCCTACGAGACGTGGTACGGCATCCACCTCTACGTCTACCTCGCCGTCGCGCTGGCCTTCCTGCACCAGCTGGCGGTCGGGGCGGACTTCATCAACGACCCGGTGGCGCGGCTCTACTGGATCGGCCTGTACGTCGTCACCTTCGGGGCGCTGCTGACGTTCCGGGTGGGTCTGCCGGTGCTGCGTTCGTGGCGCCACCGGTTCCGCGTCGCCAACGTCGTGGAGGAGGGGCCAGGCGTGGTCTCCGTGTACGTCACCGGCCGCGACCTGGACCAGCTTCCGGTCCGCGCCGGCCAGTACTTCCTGTGGCGCTTCCTGACCCGCGACGGCTGGTGGCGTGCGCATCCGTTCTCGCTCTCGGCCGCCCCCAACGGCGAGTGGCTGCGCCTGACGGTGAAGGACCTGGGCGACTGGAGCGCGCGCCTGCAGCGGCTGGCCGTCGGGACGCGGGTCTTCGCCGAGGGCCCGTACGGCATCCTCACCGGCGCCCGACGCAGACAGCCCGGCGTGGTCCTCATCGCCGGCGGCATCGGCATCACGCCGCTGCGGGCCCTGCTCGAGGAGCTGCCCGCCCGGCGGGGAGACCTGACCCTCATCTACCGGGCCCGCAGCTGGCAGGACGTCGTCTTCCGGGCCGAGCTCGACGTGCTCATGGAGCGTCGCGGGGCGACCGTGCACTACGTGATCGGCCAACGCGCGGGCCATGAACCCCGGCACGATCCGCTGAGCGCCCGGTCGCTGCAGCGCCTCGTGCCCGGGATCGCGCACAGCGATGTCTTTCTCTGCGGACCGACGGGCATGATGGAGGCCGTGCGCGACAGCCTGCGCCGCCTCCGGGTGCCCGACGCCCAGGTCCACTGGGAACAGTTCGCCTACTGATCCGGAGGACGCGTCCGATGCCTCGCCGCGGCGTGATCGCCGTCGTCACCACCGCCTTCGCCCTGGTCCTGCTCTTCAGCTTCAAGACGCCTGCACCGGTGACCCTCGGCGACACCGGCACTTCGCCCGACCAGGGGATCGTCGGCACACCCGGCCAGGTCGGATCCACGCCCGCCCCGACCGCCCCGCCGACCACTGCACCGGGCGGTGCGACGGACAGGCCCGGTGCAGGAAACCCGACGGCGACGCCCGGCCCCACGCGGGCGCCGTCCGGCAAGACCAGCGGCACGTACGCGGGACAAGTGGTGCAGACGGAGTTCGGTCCGGTCCAGGTCCAGGTGACCATCAAGGACGGCCGCATGACCGACGTGACGGCGCTGCAGCTGCCCTCCGACCACCGGCGCTCGGCCGAGATCAGCCAGTACGTCGCGCCGATGCTGCGCAGCGAGGCCCTGCAGGCCCAGAGCGCCCAGATCGACCTCGTCTCGGGCGCCACCTACACCAGCATGGCCTACGCGCAGTCGCTCCAGTCGGCCCTCGACCAGGCGGGCGGCTGAGCCATGGCGATGCTGCGGCGGGTCGAGCACATCATGGGCACGGCCATCAGCGTCTGGGCACGCGACCTGCCTGACCCGGCGCTCGCCGACGCCGTGTACGCGTCGCTGCGCGCCGCCGACCGGCGCTTCAGTCCCTTTCGCCCCGACAGCGAGATCAGCCGGCTGCAGCGCGGCGAGCTGGCGGAGCACGAGGCCAGCGCCGACGTTCGCCGGGTGCTTGCCATGTGCGACGACCTGCAGCGCAGCAGCGGCGGGGCCTTCGACGCGCGGGGCCACCGGGCGGACGGCCGGCTCGACCCGTCAGGACTCGTCAAGGGCTGGGCGGTGGAGGAGGCGGCCTGGCTGCTCGAGGCGGCCGGCGTCCGCGACTACGCCATCAACGCCGGCGGGGACGTGATCGTGCGCGGCGAGCCCGAACCGGGCCGCGCCTGGCGGATCGGCCTGCGCCACCCGCAGCGCGCCGATCGGGTCACGGGCGTGCTGCGGCTGCGACGCGGCGCCGTGGCAACCTCGGGCACGTACGAGCGCGGCGACCACCTTCGTGATCCGCGCACGGGCCACGGACCGCGCGGGCTGCTCAGCCTCAGCGTGGTCGGCCCGAGCCTCACGTATGCCGACGCCTACGCGACGGCCGCCTTCGTCATGGGCCGCGACGGGCTCGCCTGGGTGGCTCGCCACTCAGGCTACGGCGCCTATGCCTGCACGGCCGACGGGCGGGCGACCTGGACCCCCGAGGTCGAGCACTACCTGACCTAGCCTTCAGGACTTCTTCAGCGTCCGCGACGAGCATCGTGCTGCGGCGTCGCCGCAC
>DATHCS010000123.1:0-8213 GCA_035319405.1 Candidatus Dormiibacterota bacterium
ACCACGGCGTCTCCAAGTCGCTCTACGGCGCCGACCCGGATGGCAACGAGTTCGAGATCATGTGGCGCGTGCCGCGGGAGGCCTGGGGCGAGTACGAGCGGCGCGGCGCGGTGCTGCCGCTCGACCTGGAGGCCGAGGTGGCGCGTTGGGGCGGCGGCGCCAGCACGCCGCTGGGCTGACTCGCGGGCGCGCGACCTGACGCGCGCACCCGGTGCGCTACGCTGCGTGCTCGGAGGACATGCCGAGGCGCCACGCGACCCGGCAGGGAGGTGAGGGATGGGTCGGATCTGGACCCTCGTCTGGGGCCTGATCCTGGTCGGGGTCGGGCTGGTCTTCCTGGCCGACACGCTGAGCAACGGCCAGGTCGACGCCGGCGCCATCATCGGCCGCTGGTGGCCGCTCATCCTGCTGCTCATCGGCGCCGCGGTCCTGATCCCGGCGCTGTGGCCCGGTCGGCCGGTGGTTCGCACGCTCGCGCTCGACCTGCAGGGGGCCCCGCGAGCGGTCGTGCGAGTGGACTTCGGGGCAGGTCGGCTGCGTATCGGTAGGGCGGGACCGGGACGCCTGCTCGAGGGCACCTTCGAAGGCGGCGTGCGCTCCCGGGTCGAGGGGCCCGGCCGCGTGCGCCTCGACCCGGGCGACGACATCTGGTGGTCCTGGCGCGGGCGGGGCCTGCTCTGGCAGTGCGGCCTGACCGGCGAAGTCCCGCTCGATCTCGAGCTGCACTGCGGGGCAAGCCAGGCCGAGCTCGACCTGTCCGACCTCCAGCTGGCCAGCCTCTTCCTCTCCACGGGCGCCGCCGAGGCGCGAGTGGCCCTTCCCCGCGCCGCGGGTAGCAGCACGGTGCGCCTGGAGGCGGGCATGGCCGGCATCCATGTGCGGGTCCCGGAAGGCGTGGCGGCGCGGATCACCTCGCAGGTCGCCCTCGGCTCGGTGAACGTGGATGCGCGGCGCTTCCCGCCCGCGGCCGGCGGCTGGGCTTCGTCCGACTACGCCAGCACGGCGAACCGCGTCGACATCACGCTCTCTGGCGGCCTGGGCTCGCTGACCGTGGAGTGATCGCCCCACTGCCTGTTTGACCGGCCTGCGTGCCCTCGCTACACTCCCCGAGCCCTTGCGCCGGGCGGCCTGACGGCCTCCCAACGCGCACGCGCGAGCCCGATGGACCGGCCCCGGGCCGACGGCGCGACGGGGCGGAGTCCCGCCGGTGGGAGGTGAACCCTAGTTGGCCGAAGTCCGAGTCGGCGAGAACGAGACCTTCGAAAGCGCCCTGCGCCGCTTCAACAAGAAGATCCAGCAGAGCGGCATCCTCGCTGAGGCCCGCCGCCGCGAGCACTACGAGAAGCCGAGCGTCAAGCGCAAGCGCAAGGAAGCCAAGCGCAAGAAGGCCGCCCGCCAGGGCTAGCGCCCACGTCGCCCGCCAGGGCCCGTGACGCTCCGCCAGGGAGCCAGGTTGACCCTCCAGGAACGGATCCAGGCCGAGATGACGGCCGCCATGCGCGCCGGGGACGCCCCCCGCCGCGACACGTTGCGGCTGCTCGTGGCCGCCCTCTACAACGCCGAGAAGGCCGCCCGCCGGCCCCTCACCGACGACGAGCAGCTCGGCGTGCTGGCGCGCGAGCTGAAGCTGCGCCGCGAGTCGATCGAGGCGTACGAGCGCGGCAACCGCGCCGATCTGGCCTCCAAGGAGCAGGCCGAGGTGGCCGTCATCGGCGAGTTCCTGCCCGAGCCCCTCAGCGACGCCGAGCTGCGCCAGCTGGTGGCCGAGGGGATCGCCCAGACGGGCGCGAGCGGGCCGCGCGACATGGGCAAGGTCATGGCCGTGCTGGCGCCGCGCACGCGCGGCCGAGCCGATGGTCGTGTGGTGAGCGGGCTGGTGACGGAGGCCCTGGCCGCGGCCGGCGGCGGGGACGACGGCTGATGCTGGCCCGCACGGCCGAGCGCGCCACCGCCTTCACCCGCCGCGACGCGGTGCGCCTGCTCATCTCCGCGACGGTGCTCATCGCAGCCGTCAGCCTGATCCTTTCCGTGGACCTGTTCCCGCCGCCGCCCTTCGGCGGCCAGGTGGGCCAGCCCGCGCCGAGCGACGTCTATGCGCCGCGCTCGATCGAGTACACGAGCCAGATCCAGACGCAGCTCCAGCAGGCCGCCGCGCGCGACGCGGTCGCCCCGCAGTACGACTTCACCGCCGCCAAGGGCCAGCAGTTCGCGGCGCAGCAGGTGCAGGCGTTCGAGACCAAGGTGGCCCCGATCGATGCGGCGTTCAAGGCGGTGCTCACGCCGGCCGCCCGCCAGGCTGCCCTGGCTGCCGCGCTCCCGGAGCTCAGCGCGGCCGCTCGGACCACGCTCCTGTCGCTCGACAAGGCGAGCTGGGACGCGCTGCGCGCCGAGATGGAGAAGACGCTCGACGAATCGCAGCGCCAGGAGGTGCGAGACACCGACCTGCCCAGTGCCCGCGACGGCCTCGCCCAGCGCCTCTCGCCCGACCTGTCCGCCGACCAGCGCGCCCTGGCCGCGGAGATCATCTCGCCGCTGCTGGTGGCCAACTCCAGCTACGACCCGGCCCTCACCAAGGCCGCCCAAGACGCGGCCGCGGCCGCCGTGCAACCGGTGACCGTGCACGTCACGCAGGGCGAGCTGGTGGTCCTCAAGGGCACTCGCCTGACCGACGCCGACGTGGAGAAGCTCACCGCGCTCGGCGTCTACGACCAGCATCCGGACACGGCGCGCATTGGGGGGTGGGTCCTCCTGACGGCGCTGCTGGTCGGGCTGCTGCTGGCCTGGGTGTGGCGCTTCCGGCCCGAGTTCTGGCACCGCACCAACACGCTGCTGCTGCTGGGCCTGCTGATCGTGGTCGCCACGATCGGCCTCGAGCTGACCTCGAACCGCTCGATCCTGCCCTACTTCCTGCCCCTGGCGGCGATCGGCATGCTGGTGGCGATCCTGCTCGATGCGGGGGCGGCGATCGTGTTGATGGGCCTGATGGGGGCCATGGCGGCGGTGGTCGTCAACTCGGTCGAGCTGGGCGTCTACGTCTTCCTCGGCGGCCTGGCCGGCATCATCACCGTCCGGCGCGGCGAGCGCCTCCAGCACTTCATGCAGGCGGCCCTCGTGATGGCGCTCACCAACATGGCCGTGGTGGGCGTCTTCGGGCTGCTGGGCGAGCAGGACCTGACGGGCACGCTGCAGCTGTGGGGAGCCTCGATCGCCGCCGCGGCAGGCTCCGCGGTGGCCGCGGCGGGCACCTTCGTCGTGCTGGGCAACGTCTTCGGCATCACCACCGCCTTCCAGCTGCTCGAGCTCGCCAACCCGTCCCAGCCGCTGCTGCGGCGGTTGCTGCTCGAGGCGCCGGGCACGTACCACCACTCGCTGATGGTGGGCAACCTCGGCGAGCGCGCGGCGGAGGCGATCGGCGCGGATCCGTTGCTGGTGCGGGTGGCCGCCATGTACCACGACATCGGCAAGCTCGGGGATCCGGGCGCGTTCATCGAGAACCAGGCGGGCAAGGAGAACCCGCACGACGAGCTGTCGCCCGAGGAGTCCGCCGCACTGATCCGGGCCCACGTGACCGACGGCATCGACCTGGCCTACCAGTACCGCCTGCCCAAGGCCATCATCGCCTTCATCCCGCAGCACCACGGCACGGCCCTGATGAGCTACTTCTTCGACAAGGCAAAGCAGCAGGCCATCGAGGCCGCCGGCGCCCGGTCGGGCACGCCTGAGGCCGAGGCGGCGGCCGCGTCCGTGGACCAGTCGCGCTTCCGGCACTCGGGGCCACGGCCGCAGAGCCGCGAGGCGGCCATCCTCATGCTGGCCGACTCCGTCGAGGCGTCCGTGCGCTCGCTGACCAGTCACGAGGAGCCGGCCGTGCGGGCCATGGTCGAGCGGATCATCATCGAGCGGCTCGAGGACGATCAATTCGACGAGTGCGACCTCACGCTGCGCGACCTGGAGCGCATCCGGGAAGCCTTCGTGGAGCAGCTGCTGGGCATGTACCACCGGCGCATCGCCTATCCCCAGAACAAGGTCGTGGAGCTCGAGGCGCGGCGCGCCGCCGGCGGACGGCGCGGAGCCTGAAGCAGGGTGGCCAGCGGAGCGGGTGGGGCGAGCCGCGAGCTGCGCAGCTACCTGCCGCCCTGGCGCATCGACGCCACGGTGCGCCCCGGCGTGCGCGTGCCGCGCGGGACGCGTCGTCTCGCCCGGGCAGCAGCCGATGCGCTCGCCGCGGCCGGCGCCCCGGCGCCGGCCTCGCTGGGTCTGATCCTGAGCGATGACCGCGAGCTGCGTCGCCTGAACCGGCGTGCGATGGGCGGCTCGGGCGCCACGGACGTGCTCGCCTTCCCCCTCCTGTCGCCGAACGCGTTCCCACCGCATCATGGCCAGGATCCGACGGCTCGCACGCCGAGTGCGGAACCGCCCTATGCCGGCCCGCCCGGACGCCGCCCCCACCTCGGTGATGTCGTCGTCTCGGTCCAGCGCGCGGCGGCCCAGGCGGCCGGTGGACGGGGCGGGCAGACGGGCGACGTGCGCTGGTCCGAGGCCGACGAGCTGCGGCTGCTGGTGGTGCACGGCACGCTCCACGTCTGCGGTTGGGACCACGCCCGCGAGCCCGAGGAGGCGGCCATGCGCGAGCTCGAGCGGCGCGTGCTTGGCGTCGCGGTGCCGCGATGAGCGCCCGCGGCACGGGTCGTTCGGCTGGTGGCTCGAGCGCCGCCACCTCGTCGCGGGCGCAGGCCGCCGCGGGTCGCTGGTCCGGCCTGCTGCGCGAGGCCTGGCGCCTCGAGGACGTGTTGCTGGCGGCGTGGGTCCTGGCCCAGCCGATCATCGTCCGTTCGCAGGGCCGCGCCGTGAGCGGCGGCTTCCCCGTCAGCGGCTCCGACCCGTTGCTCGGCCTGGCCTATCTCGGCGCCACCGCGCTCGCCGTCGTCTGCCTGGTGACCCGGCCCAGCGGCGCGGAGGCCCGAGCCGTGCGCGATCCCGGTGAGTGGATCCTGGTGGGGCCGCTCGGGGCCGGCCTCGCCTTCACCTGCGCCATCGGCACGGACCTCCTCTTCGGGGCGCCGGGCGCCGGCATCCTGATCGGCTTCGGAGCCGTCGTCGCGGGGGCATTCCTCCCCGGCATCCTGCCGCCGGTGCCGGTCGTCGTCCGCCGCGCACTGGTGGTGCCGTTCGTGCTGCTCACAGCCAGCACCTTCAACGTCTTCGTGGCCGGGCTGGCCGGCCTGTTCGACGTGCGCAGCCTCTTCGTCGGCGGGCTTTGGACGGGCCTTCAGGCGCTGCCCGTGCTGGTGCTCGTGGCGATGCTCTTCACCGGCATCTACTACCTGATGCTGGTGGTCGCGCCGCGCGAGCTGGCCGAGCGCGAGGGCAACGCCCTCCACTGGGTGGTGCGTTACGGGCTCTTCCTCGTCGCCGAGCTGCTGGCGGCCACCTTCTTGGGCGTCACCGCCTGATCGCGGGCGTCACCCTCAGGGGCCGTTGACAAGACCGCTCGTGTCCACCACCTCGAAGTCGCTGCCGTGCAGGGTCTGCAGGGCGTGCAGGCCGTCGTCGTCCCAGTGCGAGTCGGGAGCCCCGGTGACGTACCACGGTGAGCCGTTGTCGGCCAGGATCATCCCGAAGGTCTTCAGCGCGGTCAGCACGACTTTGGCCTGGGTCGAGAAGCCGGAGATGTTCACCGACGCCTTGAGGCGCACCCGCAGGCCCATGGGCGGCTTGCTCGTGCAGGAGCCGCTGCCCGCCTCGTGTCGCGCCGGGTAGATGTAGCCCGCGCAGGTGCTGGGGGCCGTGAAGCGCAGGGCGTGGTTGATCGCGCCGGCGGCGACCTCGTCGTACCGCACGAGGCCGGGGAAGATCGGCAGGCCGGCCGCGTCGGCGCTCGTCCACGTGTCGGGCCGCAACGCATTGGAGGTGAGGTCCCACGTCGCGCCGGAGCCGGCGTGCCACGTGCCCCCGGATCGCGACGCGGCGAACAGCTCCCAGAGGCGGCACTGGCCCGGATCCACCATCAGCAGGTGGCGATCGCTGCCGCCCTCGATGAGCGGGCTGGCCGGGATCGGGTAGGGAACGTGGTCCGATTCACTCGAGTAGGAGAAGCCGACCGTGCTCGTCGGCGTGGCCGCGCTGACGACGTTGTAGGGGATGCCGTCGCCCACCGCGTCGAAGTCGGGGTGCAGGTAGGCGCCCGAGCCGATGGCCGCGATCAACGTTGCCGAGTTCGCCGCCACGGGCAGGCCCGAGATGTCCACGTTCCACACGTTCGTGGCCGGGAAGATGGGACAGCCGGGCGGCGGCGAGCCCGTGTCGAGGTAGAAGCTGAGCGTCAGGAGCATGCCGTCGGTGATGACGCCCGGTCCCCCGAGCGCGACGAGCGAGCTCAGCTTCAGGCGCAGCAGCTCCGTCCCCACCGGGGTGGGCACGCTGGTCGGCCGGACCAGCAGCAGCGGCACGCCCTTCTTGGCTGCCAGCGGCGCTCCGGAGAGCGCATCGGGGAAGGCCGTGCCGGTCGCGACGTAGGCCACGGGCGCCGGCGGGAGGCCGGGGTAGCCCTGCGTCGAGATGGCCGCCGAGGTGGCGTAGCGGTCCGTCCCGGCGATGCGCGTCATGGCGCCGTGGTCGCCGCCCAGGTCATCCTGCACGAGCTCGTCCTCGACGGCCTGTGAGACCGATCCGGTGCCGCCGAGGATCGTGATCGACTGGGGCTGGAGGTGAGCGAGCGCCTGCTTGACGGGGTCGGGGATGGCATCGGGGCGGACGAGCAGCAGGGGCCAGCCGCGGCTGCCGGCGAGCGGCGCCCCGGAGAGCGCGTCGGGGTAGTCGGTCCCCGTGGCGATGAAGACGCCGGCCACCGGAGCGCCGTAGTTGGCCGGCTGCTTGTCGGGGGCGCGTGCGGGATCGACGATCGCGGCGGAGGTGTCGTAGCGGTCCGAGCCCTCGTAGCGCACGACGTCGGGACCGAACGGCAGGGCCCGCAGCGCGTCCGCGACGCCCTCCGAGACGGCGCCGCTGCCGCCCAGGATGGCGATCGTGGCGGGTGTCAGACGCAGCAGCTGGGTTCGCACGACGTTGGGCAGGCTGGTGGGCGCGACCAGCAGTAACGGTGCGCCCTTCATGCCCGCTACCGGAGCACCGCTGAGGGCGTCGGGGAAGTTGGCGCCGCTGGCCACGTAGACGATCGTCTGGGGCGCGCCGTAGGTCGCCGCCACCGTGGCCGAGGTGGCGTAGCGGTCGGGGCCCGCCAGGCGTGTCACCGCGGGCGCGTAGCCGGTCGCCACCGCTGCGAGGGGCAGCAGGGCGGCGGCCAGCAGCGAGACGAGGAGGGCGCACGAGAGTCGGGTTCGGCCGCGAACCATGGGCCGATCGTAGGCACGAGCCCGCGCACAGGGACCCATCCGATGGTCCGGGTGTGGACGTTTCCGTCTACCATCGGCACCGCCACGGCCGCGCCCCGGGAGACGGGCGGCGGCCTGTCGGCATGCCCGCGACCACCTGAGGGAGCATCGTGAAGATCGTCGTCGGCCTGGGCAATCCGGGCCGCCAGTACCTCGAGACACGCCACAACGTCGGCTGGCGGGTGGTCGACCGCCTGGCCGATCGGGCCGGTTGGGGTGGCGGCCGCGAGCGTGATGCGGCACGCGTCGCCTGGGGTCGCTACCGCGGCCTCGACCTGGAGCTGGTGAAGCCGCTCACCTTCATGAACGAATCGGGCCTCGCCGTGAGGAAGGTGCTGGCACGCGAGCGAGCGCCGCTCGAAGACCTGCTCGTGGTGTGCGACGACTTCGCCCTGCCCTTCGGACGGCTGCGACTGCGCGAGGCCGGGAGCGCGGGCGGACACAACGGCCTGCGCTCGATCATCGGTGAGCTGGGCAGCCAGCACTTCGCGCGGCTGCGGGTCGGCATCGGCGAGCCGCGTGCCGGCGCGGTGGACCACGTCCTGGCGCGCTTCAGCGCGGCCGAGCAGGCCGACCTGGAACGGCTCGTCGACGCCGCGGCCGACGCGGTCGAGGACTGGGCGCGCGAGGGCGTGAACCGCGCTGCCACGCGCTGGAACGCCTGGCAGCTGCATCTGCCCGAGCCCGCCACGGCGTCGGCGGCTCCAGAAGGCTCGACCGGCTCGAGCCAACCCCGCCCGGATGGCTCGCCCGGTTCGGCTGGTTCGCCCGGCCCGTCCGACGGCACGGTCGGCCCGGACGGGATCCGCCGCACGCGCACCG
>DATHCS010000124.1:0-2642 GCA_035319405.1 Candidatus Dormiibacterota bacterium
CCGACCGCGTCGATGCCCCGGCCGGCCCAGCCCGCGGCGGGACCGGCGACGGGGCTGCCGGCCGGCACCGCCCGACCAAGGCCGTCGATCGCGGCGAGGGCCGCCCGTCGCCCGGCCGTGGCCCGATCGGCGGCGCCGTCCCAGTGGCGGGTCACGAAGTCGGTCGCCAGCTCGGCCTCCCGGAAGGCGGGGTGGCGCGCGAGCCAGCGGTCGAACGGAAGGGTCGTCTGGAGGCCGCCGACCTCGAACTCGTCCAGCGCGCGCACGAGCCGGGCAAGCGCCGCCCCGCGATCCTCGGCCACCACCATCAGCTTCGCCAGCAGGGGGTCGTACTCGGTGCCCACACGCACGCCTGCCTCGACCCAGCCGTCGAGCCGGATCCCGGGACCGCCCGGCTCGCGCCAGGTCGTGACGAGCCCCGGCACGGGCGCGAAGTCGCGAGCAGGGTCCTCCGCCGAGAGGCGCACCTCGATGGCATGCAGCCTGGGGCTCGCCGCGCCCTCGGCGACGCGAACCACGCGCTCCGAGAGCGGGGCGCCGGCGGCGATCCAGAGCTGCTCGTGCACGAGGTCGAGGCCCGTCACGAGCTCGGTGACGCCATGCTCGACCTGCAGGCGCGCGTTCACCTCGAGGAACCAGAAGCGCCCGTCGGGTGCCCGCAGGAACTCGCAGGTCGCGGCATTGCGGAGGCCGACCGCGCGCGCCACGGCGACCGCCAGCGCGTGCAGCTCGCGCCGCTGGCCCGTCGTGAGACCGGGCGCCGGCGCCTCCTCGACGAGCTTCTGATGGCGGCGCTGGACGGAGCAGTCACGCTCGCCCAGGGCGACCACCGTCCCGGCCGCGTCGCCGAGCAACTGCACCTCGATGTGGCGTGCCCCTTCGATGAGGCGTTCCAGGTAGACCGCACCGTCACCGAAGAAGGCGGCCGCCTCGCGGGACGCTGCGGCGAGCGCCTCCGGCAGCTCCGCGGCTCGTTCGACGCGGCGCATACCCCGGCCCCCGCCGCCCGCCGCCGCCTTGACGAGCAACGGCCAGCCGATGCCAGCGGCCACCTCGGCCACCCGGGCGACGTCCGCGGGCCGATCCAGCACGGCGGGTTCCAGGGTCCCCGGCACGACGGGCACGCCGGCGGCCGAGGCCGCCCGCCGCGCGGCCAGCTTGTCGCCCAGCCCCGCCAGCGTCGCGGCCGCGGGCCCCACGAAGACGAGCCCCGCGGCGGTGCAGGCCTCGGCGAAGGTTGCGCGCTCGGAGAGGAACCCGTAGCCCGGGTGGACGGCCTCGGCCCCCGTGGTGAGGGCCGCCTCGATGATGCGATCGCCGGCCAGGTAGCTCTCCCGCGGTGACGCGGGACCGACGCGCACGGCATGGTCGGCCGCCCGCACATGTCGCGCGTCGGTGTCGGCGTCGCTGTAGACGGCGACCGACTCGACGCCCAGCTCCCGGCAGGCGCGGATCACGCGCACCGCGATCTCTCCGCGGTTGGCCACCAGCAGTCGCGCGAAGGGAGGTCGACCGGCGCGGCGCGCGTCGGTGCCCTCCCCCGCCGGGGCCACAGAGGGCCGGGCGGCCGTCACGGGAGGCGTGTCCACGGCCTTCCACTCGTGGTCGGGGGACTCACCCTCATCGCGGGGCCGCCTCGCGTGGTGGCGCCTCGGCGGCCGCGCCGAGGCGGGCCAGCCGACCCGCGGCCGCGTCGATGGTCTCGAGCCGCTTGGGGAAGGCGAACCGGATCTTGGTCCTCCCGAGCGAGGGGTGGGAGTAGAACGAGGAGCCGGGGACCGCGGCAACCCCCGGGTCCGCCACCAGGCGGCGGGCGAAGGCCACGTCGTCCTCGCCTGGGGCCAGCAGCGCCGAGGCGTCGGTCATCACGTAGTAGGCGCCCGCGGGCGAGTAGGCCCGGAAGCCGGCGCGCTCGAGCGCCCCGACAAGATGCCCTCGCCGCTCGCGGTAGGCCTCGAGCAGGGCTCCGTAATACGCATCGGGGAGACCCAGGGCCACGGTGCCCGCGGCCTGCAACGGCGCGGCGGCGCCGACGGTCAGGAAGTCGTGCACCTTGCGGACACCGGCGGTGAGCTCGGGCGGGGCGATCACCCAGCCCACCCGCCAGCCGGTGACGGAGTAGGTCTTGGAGAGCGAGTTGATGGCCACCGTTCGCTCTGCCATGCCGGGCAGCGTAGCCAGCGGGATGTGCTCGCCCTCGTACACGAGGTGTTCGTAGATCTCGTCCGTGAAGGCCACCGCATCGTGCTCCTGGCACAGCGCCGCGATGAGCGCCAGCTCGGCCCGGCTGAAAACCTTGCCCGTGGGGTTGTGCGGCGACGTCAGCACGATGCCGCGCGTGCGCTGGCCAAAGGCCGCGCGCAACTCGGCCTCGTCGATGTGCCAATCGGGCTCGTGCAGCGTCACATAGCGCGGCACCGCCCCGGCCAGGACCGCATCGGGCCCGTAGTTCTCGTAGAAGGGCTCGAAGACGACGACCTCGTCGCCTGGGTCGAGGATGCCCAGCATGGCGGCGATCATGCCCTCGGTCGCGCCGCAGGTGACGGTCACGTCCGTGTCGGGATCGACGGTCCAGGTCGGGTACCAGTGGTTGGTCTTGGCGGCGATGGCCGCCCGGAAGGCGGGCGCGCCCCACGTGATGG
>DATHCS010000125.1:0-2287 GCA_035319405.1 Candidatus Dormiibacterota bacterium
CAAGGCGGCCGACGCGGCCCGCAAGGCCGTCGACGAGCACCGCAACAAGCAGTAGGAACCGGGCAGGCCGGGGGCGGGGCCGTTGCGGCCCCGCCCCCGGCCTGCCGATCCGCAGGGGACAGGGATGGCCGCCACGATGAAGGCATGCCCGACGTGCGGCGCCCACGTGGGCTCGGACACCGCGGTCTGCCCAGTGTGCGGCGGTCGCTGGCTGGCCGACGGAAGCTGTGTGCCCGGCGTCCTGCCAGAAGGACTCACTGTGCCCAGCGCACCGCCGTACGGGAACTCGCGAAAGCGACCGCTGCTCGACGACCGGCAGGGGGAGACGCTGTACCATGCCGAGGGTGGGGCTTGCCTGCGGGGAACGCTCTGTGTGATGGCAGTGTTGGTCGTAGGGTCAAGCTTGGTCGCCATCACGCACTTCCTTGGCAAGTCATATGAGTGAATCCGACAGGTCCGGCCGGCACGAGAGCGAACCTCGCCACGTGAGGTTCCGCCTCATTGCCCCGTGGCTGGTCCTGCCGCTGGCGCTGACCGTGATCACGGCGGTCGACTGGCTTTTCCATCGAGACGGACGAGGGGAGCAGACGTGAGTGTGGTGAGCAAGATCCGCGAGCTCGACGTGGGCGTCATCACCGACGCCGTGCGCGAGCTGTGCATGGAGGCCAACTACGACCTGCCCGACGACGTCTACGAGGCCCTGAAGACCGGCAAGGAGACCGAAGCGTCACCGGTCGGCCGCGCCGTCTTCGACCAGCTCGTCGAGAACGCCGACATCGCCCGTCGCGACCGGGTGCCGATCTGCCAGGACACCGGCTTCGCGGTGTTCTTCGTCGAGGTGGGCCAGGAGGTCCACCTGACCGGCGGCACGCTCGATGGGGCGATCAACGAAGGCGTGCGCCGCGGCTACGGCGATGGCTTCCTGCGCAAGTCCATCGCCGCGGAGCCGGCGCACGCCCGCGTCAACACCAAAGACAACACGCCGGCGGTGATCCACACCAGCATCGTGCCCGGCGACACGGTCGAGCTCTGGATGATGGCCAAGGGCGGTGGCGCCGAGAACATGTCGTCGCTCAACATGCTCAAGCCCTCGCAGGGCTGGCCGGGCATGGTCCAGGCGGTGATCGACACGGTCTCGCGCGCGGGGTCCAATCCCTGTCCTCCGATCGTGCTCGGCGTGGGCATCGGCGGCACCATCGACATGGTGACGGTGCTCGCCAAGAAGGCCCTGCTGCGCGACATCGGCTCGGTCCACCCCGACCCGCGGGTGGCCGCCATGGAGGCCGAACTGCTCGACAAGGTCAACGCGCTCGGCATCGGTCCGCAGGGCCTGGGCGGCACGCAGACCTGCCTGGCGGTCTTCATCGAGGAGATGCCCTGCCACATCGCCTCGATGCCGATGGCCGTCAACGTGCAGTGCCACGCCCAGCGCCACAAGCACGTGGTGCTGTAGGGAGGGGAGGAGAGATGGCCGCCAAGAAGCTGACGACGCCCCTCACCGACGAGGTCGTGCGCGACCTGCACGCCGGCGACGAGGTCGAGATCACCGGCACGATCTACCAGGCGCGCGACGCGGCGCACAAGCGCCTCGTCGCGCTCATCGAGGCGGGCGAGGCGCTGCCCTTCGAGCTGCAGGGCGCGGTCGTCTACTACATGGGTCCCTCGCCGGCCAAGCCGGGCAAGGTGATCGGCTCGGCCGGCCCGACCACGAGCGGCCGCATGGACGCCTACGCGCCGCTGCTCATGCAGCACGGCCTGAAGGGCATGATCGGCAAGGGCCTGCGCACGCCCGAGGTCAAGCGGGCGATGGTCGACACGACCGCCGTGTACTTCGCCGCCACCGGCGGGGCCGGCGCCCTGCTCGCGCAGCGCATCGTCGGCAACGAGGTGATCGCCTACCCGGAGCTGGGCGCCGAGGCCGTCGCCCGGCTCGAGGTCAGGGACTTCCCGGCGATCGTCGTGAACGACTGCCACGGCGCCGACCTCTATGAGGAGGGCCGCAAGCGCTACGCGCGCGAGGCGTAAGGGAGGAGAGACCGGTGGCCGAACCGTCCTGGATGAAGGTGGTGGCCGCGCTCGGCCGTCCCCCTTGGCAGCGGATCGACGACGGGCCGCCTGCGCCGCCCGAGAACCCCGGCGCGCAGGCGGCCCGCTGGATGAGCGAGATCGACGCCGACCTGGCGGCCCGGCGCATCACGTCCGACGAAGCCGAGCGCCGTCGGCAAGCCGTGATCCACTGGTTGGCCCAGGCCTGACCCATCGGGTCTGACCCCCCTTTCTCTCTTCG
>DATHCS010000126.1:0-2713 GCA_035319405.1 Candidatus Dormiibacterota bacterium
ATCGTCGCCGACGTGTTGTGGGCGGCCGAGGCCTTCGACTGGCTGTTCTTCCGCGCTCCCGACGGCAACGTCTACGTCCTCCAGCAGGACCATGCGCCGTCGACGCAGCCGGTCGGGGGCGGCATGTGACCCGGTGATACCCCAGGCACGCCTCCGCAACTTCTCGATCATCGCCCATATCGATCACGGCAAGTCGACGCTCGCCGACCGGTTGCTCGAACTGACGCACACCATCGACCCGCGCCAGATGACCAGCCAGGTGCTCGACTCGATGGACCTCGAGCGCGAGCACGGCATCACCATCAAGGCGCGTGCCGTGCGGCTCGAGTACGACGCCGGCGACGGGCTGCGCTACGGGCTGAACCTGATCGACACCCCCGGCCACGTCGACTTCACGTACGAGGTCAGCCGCAGCCTGCAGGCCTGCGAGGGCGCCATCCTCGTCATCGATGCCGCGCAGGGCATCGAGGCGCAGACGCTGGCCAACGTCCACCTGGCCCTCGCCCAGGGCCTCACGATCGTGCCCGTGCTCAACAAGATCGACCTGCCCTCGGCCCAGCCGGACCTCGTGCTCGACGAGCTGGAGAACGTGCTGGCCATCCCGCGCGAGGAGGCCATCCTCGCGTCGGCCAAGGAGGGAACGGGCATCCGCGACGTGCTGGAAGCCGTGGTCACGCGCATCCCGCCCCCATCCGGGGATCCTGCCGCGCCGCTGCAGGCGCTGATCTTCGATTCGCACTACGACCCCTACAAGGGCGTGGTGGCCTACGTGCGCCTGGAGCAGGGCACGCTGCGCCAGCACGAGACGATCCGACTGATGGCTTCCGGGGCCGAGGCGGAGCTCCTGGAGCTGGGCGTGTTCCGGCCGCAGCTGGTGCCCGTGCCACAGCTCGCCGCGGGCGAGGTGGGCTACGTGGCCACC
The DNA here is from genome assembly GCA_035319405.1 of Candidatus Dormiibacterota bacterium. Classification (GTDB taxonomy): domain Bacteria; phylum Chloroflexota; class Limnocylindria; order Limnocylindrales; family CSP1-4; genus DASPUH01. Next base: position 923 of record DATHCS010000126.1, read on the forward strand.
GGCCTGAAGAGCGTGCGCGACTGCCAGGTGGGCGACACGCTGACGCTGGCCGCCCGGCCCGCGGCCTCGCCGCTGCCGGGCTACAAGCCGGCCAAGCCGCTCGTCTTCGCCGGCCTCTACCCGCTCGACGGGCCGGACTACCCGCTGCTGCGCGACGCGCTGGAGAAGCTCCACCTCAACGACGCCTCGATCACGTTCACGCCCGAGAGCTCGGTCGCCCTCGGCTTCGGCTTCCGCTGCGGTTTCCTGGGCCTGCTGCACATGGAGATCGTGCAGGAGCGACTCGAGCGCGAGTTCGGGCTCGACCTGATCGCCTCGGCGCCGTCCGTCGAGTACCACGTGCGACTGACCCACGACCGCGGCGAGATCGCCGTCGACAACCCCGCCGAGCTGCCGCCGGTCGGCGAGATCGAGGCCATCAGCGAGCCATGGGTCAGCCTCAGCGTGATCACGCCCGGCGCATACATCGGGGCGCTCATGGAGCTGGCCACGCACCGTCGCGGCACGTTCGGCACGATGGAGTACCTCGACCCGGATCGCGTGCTGCTGAGCTTCGAGATGCCCCTGGGCGAAGTGATCGTGGACCTCTTCGATCAGCTCAAGAGCCGCAGCCAGGGCTACGCCAGCATGGACTACGAGCCCCTCGGCTACCGGGAAGCCAACCTGGTCAAGCTCGACATCCTGGTCAACGGCGAGCCGGTCGACGCCCTCTCCCTGATCGTGCATCGTGAGCGGGCACAGGCCGCCGGCCGAGACTTGGTCGAGCGCCTCAAGGGGCTCATCCCCCGCCAGATGTTCGAGGTGCCCATCCAGGCCGCGGTCGGAGCGAACGTGATCGCCCGTGAGACCGTGCGGGCGATGCGCAAGAACGTCCTTGCCAAGTGCTACGGCGGCGACATCACGCGCAAGCGCAAGCTGCTGGAGAAGCAGAAGGAAGGCAAGCAGCGCATGAAGCGGATCGGCAGCGTGGAGATCCCCCAGGAGGCCTTCCTGGCCGTGCTGCGCGCCGAGGAGGGGACCTGACCGTGGACAGCGGCCTCGAGGAGCAGCTGCGGACCCTCCTCGTGCTGGGCCTGACCGGCATCCTCGTGCTGCTGCGCCTCGACGCGGCCCGCTTCGGTACGGCCGAGTACGACGACGAGAGCGCCCCGGGCGGCTGGCGGACCGGGACGGTGCGCCTCGGGTGGTACGCGGTGGGGGTCGGCCTGGCGGCGGCGATCTTCCTCATCCATCCGGATCCCGTGGGCACCCTCAACCTGGGCGTTGGCAGCGATCGCGCGCAGGCCATCGTGCTGGGGCTCCTCTTCGGGCTCGGCGGCTCGCTCGTCGCGGCGGCCTTCGCCTGGTTCCGCTACGGCCGACTGCGCCTGCCCCAGGCGCGGACCTACCCGGGCGCGATCCTCAACAGCGTCTGTACCGCGTTTATCGACGAGGTCGCCTTCCGGGGCGTGATCCTGGGCCTGCTGCTGGCGCTGGGCGTCCCTGCGGCCTGGGCCATCCTGCTGCAGGACCTGGGCTACGGGTTGGTGACGCGTCTCGGGGCGCCCGGTCGAAGCCGCGCCATGCTGCTGCTCTCGCTGGCGGTGGGCGCCGTCGCGGGCGGCTTGACGGTGCTCACCGGGGGCATCGGCGCGGCCGTGTTGGGGCACGCCATCACCCGCTTCGCCATCTTCGTCTGCACCGGCCACGCGGGCCAGGTCCGCCCGCCGGGCCAGGAGCCCGAGGAGGTGGCAGCCGATCGGATGCCGCCCGAGGGCTGGCGCGTGGTCGGTGACGGTGAGGCTGCCGACG
>DATHCS010000127.1:0-8642 GCA_035319405.1 Candidatus Dormiibacterota bacterium
TTTCATCAACCTGTTCCTGATGTTCCTGCGCATCTTCGGCAGCCGCGGCTGAGCCACAGGACCACCACGCAGCCCATCGACGGCCCCGCACTCGCGGGGCCGTCGGGATTCGGGCCCGGCTACGATGGCTCGGACGGTCCCCGGGGCCCCGCTGGGTCCCTCGAGCCAGCGGTCAGGGAGCAGGAGGCGGTCATGGAGCGCGTCGGTTTCGCGGGCATGGGCACGATGGGCGCGGCGATGGCGGCGAACCTCGCCCGCGCCGGGTTCCCGCTCCGCGTCTGGAACCGCACCCCCGCACGGAGCGAGCCGCTGCGGTCGCTGGGGGCGCAGGTGGCGGCCACCCCGGCCGCGCTGGCGGCCGAGTCGGACGTCGTCGTGACCTGCCTCTCCGACACGCCGGACGTGCGGGCCGTGCTCTTCGGTGCGGAGGGCATCGCCAGCGGCGCACGCCCGGGCATGCTGGTCATCGACTGCTCCACCATCAGCCCCTCGGCGAGCCGTGACTTCGCGGCCCAGCTCGCGGCCGGCGACGTGCGGTTCGTCGACGCGCCCGTGTCCGGCGGCTCCGAGGGGGCGCAGAACGCGACCCTCACGATCATGGTTGGTGGCGCGCAGGCCGATGTCGGGCGAGCTCAACCCGTCCTGGCGGCCATGGGCCGCACCATCACGCACATGGGCCCCGTCGGTTCGGGCCAGGCCACCAAGGCCGTCAACCAGGTCATCCTCTGCGGCGCCTACCTGGGCGTGGCCGAGGGCCTCGTCCTGGCCCTGCAGGCCGGGCTGGACGTCGAGAAGGTCGTGGCCGCCCTCAGCGGCGGCGCGGCCCAGTCGTGGGTCCTCGCCAATCGCAGCGCACGGATGATCGCCAACGACTACCCGCTCGGCTTCAAGATCGCCCTTCACCGAAAGGACCTGGCGATCGCTCTCGAGCTCGCGCGGGAGGTCGGCAGCGCCATGCCCGTAGCCGGTCTCGCGGCCGAGATCGAGAACGGCCTGCTGCGCAAGGGCCACGGAGACGATGACGTCTCCGCACTGGCACGCGCCATCCGCGGCTGGTCTGGCCTCCCCGACTAGCGCCGGGCGGACGGGACGGGGAAGGCCGGCCCCGTCGCCGGGACCGGCCTCCGCGCTCCTCCGGGTGCATGCGGGGACTACGGGATGCTGTAGACGACCTGGACCTGCACGGTCACGTCGGTGGTGCCCACCTCGACCGGCGTCTTGACGGCCGGCGCGCCCGCCGCGTCGGCGCCGTAGTAGATGGGGGTCGGCGTGGGAGCGGAGGTCTCCGTGATCGAGATCGGCGACCCGAGCGTGACGCCGGCCGCCTGGGCCAGCGTCTCGGCACGCTTCTTGGCGTCCGCCACGGCGGCCTTACGGGCCTGCTCCGTGGCAGCGGCGGGATCCGCGACCGAGAAGCTCACGCCGCCCACCTGGTTGGCGCCGGCGGCGACCGCCGCGTCGATGACGTCTCCGACCTTGGCCAGGTCGCGCACCTTCACCGAGAGGGACTGCGTGGCGCTGTAGCCGGTCAGGCGCGGGCTGGCGCCGTTGCTGTAGTCGTACGTCGGGGTGAGTGAGACCGACTGCGTGACGAGGTCCGCATCGGCGATGCCCAGCTTCTTGACCGCGGCGATGATCTTGGTCATGGCCGCGCTGGCGCCGGACTGGGCCTGGGCTGCCTTGCTCGCTTGGTTCGTCACGCCCACGCTGAGCGTGGCCAGGTCGGGCTTGATGGTCACGGTTCCCGTGCCCTGCACGGTGATGCCGTGGGTCGGCTCATCCGAGGCCGCGGCGGTCAGCGGCGCCTGGCCGAGGCCGCCAACGAGCGCGGGGATGCCGACCAGGATCGCGAGGACGGCCGCGGCCGCCACGATGGCGGTCCGCACGGCCAGTGAGCGGGTGCTGGACATCGGGGATGCCTCCGGGGCTGGATGGAAGTCCTGGCGTCAAGACGACGCGGCCCCTCGCCCGGTTGCATCGGGCTGCCAGGGACCCCGCGGAGCGTCCCCGCGCCGCCGGCCGGCTCGGGGATGGTGCCCACGCCGCCGCGGCGGGGGCAGCTCAGGCGATCGCGAAGGTGACCTGGAGCTCGACGCTCACGGTCGTGCTGCCCGCCTCGACGGGCGTCGGCGCCGCCTCCGCCGCGAGGCGCGCCATGGCCATCGGCCGCGGTGCGGGGACCGGCCCGAACGGTACCTCCGCGATGTGCAGTGCCGGTCCGACGCCCACGCCCGCGGCGTGGGCGATCACCTGGGCGCGACGCAGCGCGTCCGCCACCGCCAGCGAGCGTGCCCGGTCCGCCGCCGCGCTCGCATCGTTGAGGCCGAGCGCCACCGAGCCTGCCTGCGTCGCTCCGGCCGCGATCGTCCCGTCGAGCACGGCGCCCAGGCGCGACAGGTCGCGCACCAGCACCTCGAGCGTCTGGCGCGCCTGGTAGCCGGTCAGGCGGGCCGGCTTGCCGTCGCTGGGGTAGGCGTAGGTCGGCTCGAGGGTGATCGACGTGGTGGCCCGGTCGCGTGGGGCGACGCCGAGATCATCGAGCGCGGCGACGAGCCCGCTCATGGCCGTCGAGGCGGCGGATTGCGCCTGGCCCGCGGTCTTGGCACGGCCCTCGACCCCCACCGACAGCGTGGCCTGGTCGGGCGGCACCGTCACCCGGCCCACGCCGCGCACGGTGATCCCCCGCGGTTCGTCTTCCTCGGCCATGGCAGGCACCTCCGCCGTTGCATGACATCGTCCGCCCAGTCAGACGTCGGTGCCTATCTTGCCCGACCGGCCCGCCGCGCGAGGCCCATCCCCCGCCGAACGAGCGCCGACACGGTTTGCCGGGCGGGTCTTGGTCGGCTAGACTAATCCCGACGGAATCCGTCGGAATTTGTGACACCGTCGACGCGGACCAGCGGCCGACGCGAACGGAGCCCATGCGCACGATCTTTCCCACCTCGGGTGCGGTGCACTTCTCGACACGCGGCGAGTACGGCGTGCGCCTGATGGTCGAGCTCGCTCGCCACCACGGCCACGGCCCGGTGAGCCTGGCCGAGATCGCCGACCACGAGGAGCTGCCCCGCCCGTACCTGGAGCAGCTGGTGGTGAGCCTGCGCGACGCCGGCCTCGTCAGCAGCACGCGCGGCGCGCATGGCGGTTACGCGCTGACGCGCGATCCCGAGGAGATCCGCATGGGCGAGGTGCTGCGCGCCCTCGAAGGGCCCCTGGCGCCGATGGTCTGCGCCAGCGAGGACCCCGCCCACGCCGCCGTCTGCGGCCGGTCCGGCTTCTGCACGGTCAACCCGCTCTGGATCAAGGTCCGCGAGGCGCTCGCCACGACGCTGGACTCGGTCACCCTGGCCGACCTGACGCGGCCGCGCGAGACCGCGCATCCCTTCCACGCCGGCACGGCGGCGGACCCGGTGAGCCTGCGGGCGTGAGCGACGCCGAGCGCGAGCTGCGCATCACCGACCTGCACGTGGTGCCGATTGCCGAGCGGGGGCGCGAGATCCTCTCCGGCGTCGACCTCGCGGTGGCCAAGGGCCAGGTCCACGCGATCATGGGCCCCAACGGATCGGGCAAGACGACGCTCGCCTACGCGCTCATGGGCCACCCCGCCTACCAGGTCACGGCCGGCTCGATCACCTGGAAGGGGCACGACCTGCTGTCGCTGACGCCTGACAAGCGGGCTCGCCTGGGCCTCTTCCTGGCCTTCCAGTACCCCACCGCGATCCCTGGCTTGTCCGTGGCCAGCTTCCTGCGCACCGCCCTCAACGCCCGGCGCCGGGGGCTGCAGGAGGGTGACGGGGAGATCGATCCCTCCGACCTGACCCGCGGCGGCATCTCGATGGGCGACTTCCGGCGCCTGATGCGCGAGAAGATGGCGCTCCTGAAGCTCGACGATGCCTTCGCCGCGCGCTACGTCAACGAGGGCTTCTCGGGTGGCGAGAAGAAACGCCTGGAGATGCTCCAGATGGCGGTCCTGCAGCCCGAGATGGCGATCCTCGACGAGACCGACTCGGGGCTCGACATCGACGCCCTGCGCATCGTGGCCGAAGGGGTCAACGCTCAGCTCAACCCGGAGCTAGGCGTGCTCGTCATCACGCACTACCAGCGCCTCCTCAACTACATCACGCCCGACGTCGTGCACGTGCTGGCCCGCGGGCGGATCGTGACCTCCGGTGGGCGCGAGCTGGCCCTGCGCCTCGAAGAGGAGGGCTACGGGCCGGTGCTCCGCGAGGCTGGCTTCGAGGAGTCGGCCGGGGACGAGGCGCCGGAGCCCGAGACCGCCGCGGCGCACTGACGGGCGGGAGCGACCGTTGACCACGCCTCGCCGGCGGCGCTATGATCGCCAAATCCGACTAGATAGGTCGGGATTGACCCGACAGGCCCGCCAACCACGTTCCGTGCACCCGAGGACCCCCGCCTGATGGCCATCGTCCGGCCACTCGACCCCATCGCGATCCGTACCGACTTCCCGTTGCTGGAGCGCGACTTCGAAGGGCGCCGCCTGGCCTACCTCGACTCGGCCGCGACGGCGCTCAAGCCGCGTGTCGTGATCGAGGCGATGGACGACTACAACCGACGCTACTCGGCCAACGTCCACCGCGGCATCTACCGCATCGGCGAGGAGGCCACGGCCGCCTATGAGGGCGCGCGTGCCGCCACGGCACGCTTCCTGCACGCGCCCGACGCGCGCGAGATCGTCTTCGTGCGCAACGCGACCGAGGCCATCAACCTGGTGGCCTACAGCTGGGGCCGCCGCAACATCGGCTCCGGCGACTCGATCGTGCTGACCGAGCTGGAGCACCACAGCAACCTGGTCCCCTGGCAGCTGCTGGCCCAGGAGCGCGACGCGGACCTCGAGTTCGTGCCCATCGACGATCAGGGGCGGCTGGTGCAGGAAAGCTACCGGGCCCTGCTGCGCACCCGACCGCGCCTCGTCGCCTTCACCCACGTGTCGAACGGGCTGGGCACCATCAACCCCGTGCGCGAGATGGTGGACGAGGCACACGCGGCCGGCGCGCTGGTCCTTGTGGACGGCGCCCAGGCCGCCCCCCACCTGCCAGTCGACATCCAGGCGCTCGGCTGCGACTTCTACGTCTTCAGCGGCCATAAGACGCTCGGTCCCACCGGCTCGGGCGCGCTCTGGGCACGCCGCGAGCTGCTCGAGGCGATGCCGCCCTTCCTGGCCGGCGGCGAGATGATCCGCGAGGTGCACCTGCGGCGCACCGAGTTCAACGACGTGCCCTGGAAGTTCGAGGCGGGCACGCCTGACGTGGCCGCCGCGATCGGCCTCGGTGCCGCCATCGGCTACCTCGAGGGCATCGGGATGGAGGCCGTGCGGGCCCACGAGCGGTCGCTCCTGGAGTATGCCCTCGAGCTGCTGCCGCAGGAGGTGCCCCAGTTGCGCATCTACGGCCCGCTCGATCCCGGCGAGCGGGGCGGCGTGGTGACCTTCAACCTGCCCGACGTGCATCCGCACGACGTGGCCAGCCTGCTCGACCGCGAAGCCGTCGCCATCCGCGCCGGCCACCACTGCACGCAGCCGCTCCATGAGCGCCTGGGCGAGGCGGCCACGGCGCGCGCCAGCTTCAACGTCTACAGCGACCACGAGGACATCGAGCGGCTGGCGGCGGGCCTGGCACGCGTGCAGCGCCTCTTCGCCGGGCCGGCCCTACACTGACGACCGACATGGACGAGCTGTACCGCGACGAGATCCTCGAGCACTACCGCCATCCCCACAACTTCGGCACGCTCGAGGAGCCCGACGCCGTCCAGGAAGGCTCCAACCCGCTGTGCGGCGACCGCATCACGCTGATGCTGGGCATCACCGACGAGGGCATCGTCGACGAGGTCGCCTTCACCGGCCGGGGCTGCGCCATCAGCCAGGCGAGCGCCTCGATGCTGACCGACACGATCAAGGGCCGACCGCTGACCGAGATCGCCAAGCTGGGTAGCCAGGACGCGCTCGACGCGCTGGGGATTCCCATCAGCCCGGCTCGCCTCAAGTGCGCGCTCCTCTCCATCGACACGCTGCGGCGGGCGCTCGCCGATCGTGTGACCTGGCAGGCCTCCACCGAGGAGGTGCTCGCGTGAGCTGCAGGTGTTGCCGGCCGGCCTGAGCGCCGGCGTCGCAGCCTCGTCCCGCCGCCCTGCCGGAGCCCCGGCAGCCCGTCGTCCCAGCGACCCAGTCGCACCGGAGTCCCCACCCGAATGAGCAAGACCTACGCTGATCTCCTGCGCGAGGGCCGCGCCCTCGTCCCGGAGCTGCTGCCCGACCAGGCCGCGGCGCGCGCTGCCGAGGGCGCGCTGCTGCTCGACGTGCGCGAGCCCCACGAATGGGACGCCGGGCACGTGCCGGGTGCCGTGCACGTGCCCCTGGGCCGTCTCGAGGCCTACATCGGCTTCGCGGCGCCCGACACCGCACGGCCGGTGATGGTCTATTGCGCGACCGGCGTGCGCTCGCTGGCCGGCGCCCGCACCCTGCAGCTGCTGGGCTACCAGGACGTGGCCTCGGTGGCCGGCGGCCTGGAGCTGTGGCGCGCCCAGGGGCTGCCGGTCGAGGCCCCGGCTCGCCTCACGCCCGCACAGCAGCAACGCTACAGCCGGCACCTGCTGATCCCGGAGGTCGGCATCCGCGGTCAGGCCCGCCTGCTCGAGTCGAAGGTCCTCTTCATCGGCGCCGGCGGGCTCGGCTCGTCGGGCCTGCTCTACCTCGCTGCGGCGGGCGTGGGCACGATCGGCATCGTCGACTTCGACGTGGTGGACGCCTCGAACCTGCAGCGCCAGGTGGTGCACAACCTGGAGCGGCTCGGCCAACCCAAGATCGCGTCCGCGGCGGCGGCCATCGGGGCCCTCAACCCGGACGTGCGGGTGATCGGCCACGAGGCGATGCTGACCGACGACAACGTGGACGAGCTCATCGCCGGCTACGACGTGATCATCGACGGCACCGACACCTTCGAGACCCGCTACACCCTCAACGATGCGGCGGTACGGGCGGGCATCCCGGTGGTCCACGCCTCGGTCTTCCGCTTCGAGGGCCAGCTGACCACGTTCGTGCCCTTCGAGGGGCCGTGCTACCGCTGCCTGTACCCGACGCCGCCGCCGCCGGAGCTGGCACCGGGCTGCTCCGTGGCCGGCGTGCTCGGCGTGGTGCCGGGCACGATGGGATTGCTGCAGGCGACCGAGGCGCTCAAGCTGCTGCTAGGCATCGGGGAGACGTACGTCGGTCGGCTGGTCATCTACGACGCCCTTGACGGCACGTTCCAGGAGCTGAGCCTGCGCCGCGACCCGGCCTGCCCGGCGTGCGGCACGGACGCCGAGGCACGGATGGCGACCACGGCCACGAACGGGGCCCAACTGGCCGCACGGGCCCGATCGGCGCAGGTCTCGGCATGAGCACCGTGCGCATCCCGCCGGTGCTGCGGGCCCAGACCGGCGACCTCAAGGCGGTCGAGGTCGACGGAGCGACCGTGGGCGCAGTCCTGCAGGCGCTCGTCGAACGGTTCCCCGGCCTGCGCGAGCAGCTGCTGGGCCCTGACGGGGACCTGCATCGCTTCGTCAACGTCTACATCAACGACCAGGACGTGCGCTACCTCGACGCGCTGGCCACGCCGGTGGCACCGAGCGACACCATCACGGTGCTGCCGGCCATGGCCGGCGGCGCCTGAGCGGGTGCGCCCGAGCGCGACGATGGCCTCGCCCCCGCCGGAGGCGCCCGGACCGGCCGCGGGGCGGTACGCGTCGATCGAAGAGGCCATCGGCCACACGCCCCTGGTGGAGCTGGCGCGGCTCGCACCTCGCCCGGCCGTGCGGCTGCTGGCCAAGCTCGAGGGGGTCAACCCCACCGGCTCGGTCAAGGACCGCATCGCGCGGGCGATGCTGGACGACCTCGAGGCATCCGGGCGGCTGCGCTCCGACAGCCTGCTGCTTGAGCCGACCAGCGGCAACACCGGCATCGCGCTGGCCATGCTTGCCAGGCGCCGGGGTCATCGCCTCGCGGTGGTCCTGCCCGACAACGTGACCGAGGAACGGCGGCGCCTGCTGCGCCTCTTCGGGGCCGGCATCATCGATTCGCCCGGCGATCTGGGCACGAACGGCGCGGTCGCCCTCGCACAACGCCTGGCCGCGGACGACCCGCGGTTCGTGATGCCCTACCAGTACGGCAACCCGGCCAACCCGCGGGCGCACTACGAGACGACGGGGCCCGAGATCCTGGCCGCCTGCCCCGAAGTGGACGTCTTCGTGGCTGGCCTGGGCACGGGCGGCACGCTGATGGGCGTGGGGCGGCGCCTGCGCGAGGCCAACCCCGCCGTGCAGATCGTGGCAGCCGAGCCGCGACCCGGCGAGCAGGTGCAGGGCCTCCGCTCGATGGAAGAGGGCTTCGTGCCCGAGGTCTTTGACCCGGCCGCACTCGATGGGCGCTACCTGGTCTCCAACGTCGACGCCATCGCGATGGTGCGCCGCCTGGCCGACGAGGAGGGTGTCCTCGGCGGCGTCTCGTCGGGCGCGGCCCTGGCGGTCGCCCTGCGCGTGGCGGCCGAGCTGGAACGCGGCACCATCGTGGTGCTCCTCGCCGACGGTGGCTGGAAGTACCTCTCCGACGAGCTCTGGACGCGCGACCTCGGCGAGCTGTCGAGCGACGCGGAGGC
>DATHCS010000128.1:0-2946 GCA_035319405.1 Candidatus Dormiibacterota bacterium
CCTCGGGCATGCCGTCGGCCGCGACGTGGTGCCAGACGATCCGCTGGCGATCGCGGAGGCCGTGCGCCAGGCAAGCGCGCGTTTCCCCCTGGTCGTGCTGACCGGCGGAACGGGCCTGACCTCGCGTGACGTGACGCCTCAGGCACTGCGGCCCCTGCTCGACTACGAGGTCCCGGGCCTGGGTGAGCGCATGCGCGCGGAGGGCCAACGAGCCACCCCCTTCGCGGCGCTCTCCCGCTCGCTGGCCGGTGTCCGCGGACGCTGTCTGATCCTGGCGCTCCCCGGGAGCCCGCGTGGGGCGGTGGAGTCGCTCGAGGCGGTGCTGCCCGTGCTGGCCCACGCCCTCGAGACGCTGGCGGACGACTCCAGCCGCCATGACGAAGCGGACGCCTGAGGGGACCGGGTAAGGGGTGGTCGAGCAGGTCCCGCTGTACCCCTTCGCGCCGGCCCTGTTCGTCGTGGCGGCCGCGGGATTCGCCCTGCAGATGGCACGGCACCTGCGTGTCTTCGCGGCGGCCGGCCCGACCGGCGTCAGCGACCACGTCGAGCGGCGGCTGCGCGACCTCCTGCTCTACGGCATCGCCCAGCTGCGCATGTTCCGTGACCCGGGCCCAGGGCTCATGCACGCGGCGATCTTCTGGGGCTTCGTCATCCTCACCATCGGCACGGCCAACCGCGTCACCTTCGGGCTCGTGCAGGCGATCGTCGCCTGGCCCGTCGATGGCTGGCTCTGGCGCCTGACCGCGCTGGCGCAGAGCCTGCTCGCAGCGTCCGTGCTGGTGGCCGTCGCCTATGCCCTGGCCAGGCGCCTCCTCGTGCGGCCCGCCCGGCTGACCCTCACGCGTGACGGGCTGACCATCCTGCTGCTCATCGGCGGCGTCGTCCTCAGCGAGGTCCTCGCGGAGGCCTTCAGGCTCGCCCGCTACGGCGACCCCTATGCGCTCTGGGAGCCGTTGCCGTGGGCCCTCAGCGGGCCGCTCGCCAGCCTCCCGCTGGCCGTCCTGGAGCTCGCCTTCGCGGCCTTCTGGTGGGCCAACCTGCTGCTCGTCTGCTACTTCCTGGTCTACCTGCCGCGCTCCAAGCACCTGCACATCGTGACGGCCGTCTTCAACGTGCCGTTCGCCAGTCAGCGGCCACGGGGCGAGCTGCCGCTTATGGACCTTGAGGCCGATACGGCGCGATTCGGCCTCAAGACCATCGAGGATCTGCGCTGGAAGGACCTCCTGGACGGCTTCACCTGCACCGAGTGCGGGCGTTGTCAGGCCGCCTGCCCGGCCTGGGCGACGGGCAAGCCCCTCAACCCCAAGACGCTCGTGATGGGCCTGCGGGAGATGGCCGTCGAGGCCGAGGTCGGCGTGCCGCTCATCCCCTGGCCGCCGGCCGCGCCGGGGTCCGCCCTGTCGCGTGACGCGCTCGAACGCCCCATCGTCGACCGGGCCATCCCCTACGACGCGGTCTGGGACTGCGTCACCTGCGGCGCCTGCGTCGAGGCGTGCCCGGTCCTCATCGAACACGTCGACAAGATCGTGGGCCTGCGTCGCAACCTCGTGCTCGAGGAGAGCCGCTTCCCATCGGAACTGACGGCTGCCTTCACCAGCCTCGAGCGCTACGGCAACATCTGGGGCCAACCCCAGGCCACGCGCCTCGACTGGGCGCGGGACCTGCCGTTCCCCGTGCGCACGGCCGCCGAGGTGGTGGCGGACGGCGGGGCGGATGCCGTGGCCGACCTCGAATGCCTGTACTGGGTCGGCTGCGCCGCCGCCTTCGACGACCGCAACCGGCGGGTGGCGCGGGCCTTCGTGACCTGCCTCGCCGCGGCCGGCGTGTCGTTCGCCGTGCTCGGCCAGGAGGAGAGCTGCTCGGGCGACCCGGCGCGGCGCATGGGCAACGAGTACGTCTACCAGCTGCTGGCGACAAAGAACGTGGCGACCCTCGAGCGCTACCGGCCGCGCGCCATCGTGACGGCCTGTCCGCACTGCTTCAACACGCTGGGCGCGGAGTACGGCCAGTTCGGCGGCCACTACGAGGTCATCCACCACAGCCAGTTCCTGGCCCGCCTCGTGGCAGCGGGCCGGTTGCGCCCGGAGCTGGAGCGGCAGGGCGCGCTGACCTACCACGACTCGTGCTACCTGACGCGCTACAACGGCGTGGACGCCGAGCCACGGTCCGCGCTGGAGGCCGTGCCCGGCGTCCAGCTGCGCGAGATGGAGCGTCGCGGCCGGAACAGCTTCTGCTGCGGCGCCGGTGGGGGGCGCATGTGGATGGAGGAGACGCGCGGCACTCGCATCAACGCCGAGCGCACGCGTCAGGCCCTCGCCACCGGGGCCGACGCAGTGGCCACCGCCTGTCCCTTCTGCCTCGTGATGCTGCGCGACGGCCTGGCCGACGCGACGGCCGGTTCCGGGCGCGCGGTCGGCGCCCAGGACATCGCCGAGATCATGGCCGCCTCCCTGACCGCTGACCGCTTCGGCGGCGAGCGGCAGCTCCCCGTCGTCTGAGGCGGCGCGAGCAGTCGGCCGGCGTCAGCCTTTCGTCAGGTCGAGCAGGCCCGCGGGGGTGCGAGTGAAGCCGCAGCGGCGCTCGTAGAACTCGGTCATGAGCGGCTCGTCGGCGTCCACGTGGAGCCACTCCCCGTGGCCCCGACAGGCGTCCACGGCCTCCGCGACCAGCCGCTGCCCGAGGCCACGGCCCTGGTGGGCGGGATGGACGGTCGTGTCGAGCAGGAAGAAGTGGACGTCGCCGTCCCAGGCCACGTTGACGAAGCCCACCAGCCGGTCCGCGTCGTACGCGGCGACCCAGCTGAAGCTGTGCTCGAAGACGGCCTCGTAGCCCGGCTTCGGCGCCCCCCAGGCCGCGCGGAACAGGGCCTGGAGCGCCTCGGCGGCGATCGGCTGACGACGCTCGAGGCGGAGGGCAGCCATCTCGGCGTCAGTCGTGGGGCAGATG
>DATHCS010000129.1:0-4584 GCA_035319405.1 Candidatus Dormiibacterota bacterium
AGGCGAGTGCCCCGGCCAGCGCGATGGGGTTGGCCGTCGCGCCGGCAGCCAGCACCAGCAGGGAGATGGCGCCCAGGTAGAGCGCAACCGGGCGGGCGAGGTTCGCCGTCCGGCTCGCCCCCACGACGAACAGGATCTCCCGGCCCACGAACCAGAAGCCGAGCGCGATCACGACCGCCCCGACGCCGAGCCCCACCCACCCGGCGACGCCCGCGGCCACTCCGGGCCCGAGCAGGAAGCCGGCCACGTAGCAGGCGTGGGCGGCGAGGAACGCGGTCAACCCCGCCGCGAACCAGCGTCGCCGCTGACCTCGCAGCAGCGCCACGTCCCCGGCAAGCGAGGCGGCGAGCCCGGCCACGAACAGCCAGCGCTGGAGCTCCGACGTCGGCTGCAGGGTCAGGGCGACGCCCAGGAGCGCCACGATCACCGCAGGCTTGGCGATCGCCTGCACGGCGCGTCGCTCCGTCTCGGCCGCCCACCAGTCGAGCGGTGCGAGGAGGGCGGCCACGGCCAGCAGGGCCAGCGACGTCGGCGTCAGGATCGCACCACCTCACGGGTCCGCCCGGTCACGGCGCGGGCACGAAGCGGATCGCCGACGTGAGGCCCGACGGCTCGTCGCAGCCGCCCCTCCCTGCAACGTCGTTGAAGCCGCCCAGGAGCAGCACTGATCCGTCGCGCAGCGTGACGGCCGCCCCACCTGCTCGTGGCGAGGGCATCGGCGGGAGCGGCGACCAGCCGTTCGTGACGGGGTCGAAGAGGTCCACGGTGCGGGTCACGGCCCCATACTCGCCGATGCCCCCGGCCACCAGGACGCGCCCGCTCTGCAGGCGGGCCACCAGGGAGGCGTCGCCGCGACGGGCCGTCGGGGTCACCCATGGCGCGCCGGTGTCGGGGTTCTCGACCGAGACCCAGGCGCCTCCGACTTCCCGCCAGCTCCCGCTGGTCGCGTCGAAACGGAATGTGCGCGTGACGTCGCCCTGGTGCTTCCATGAGCTGCTGCGACCGACCAGGAGGGCGCCGCCGTCGAGCAGGCTCACGAGGTTGCCGTTGAAGTCGACGACGGGCGAGTAGCCCGGCAGCTTGCCCTGCTTGCTGAAGGCGGCCGCGTCGAGGCCGGGCAGGGACCCCACCAGCTTGAAACGGCCCGTCGCCGGGTCGTACAGCTCGGCGCTGTCGTAGGCCCGATCATCGACGCTCGCCACGCCGCGTTCGGCACCTGCAGCGGACCCCACCACCAGGACCCGCCCGTCGACCAGCGTGGTGGCCGCGGCCCCGAAACGAGCGAAATGCATGGGCCCGGTGGCGGACCAGGTGCCGGTCGAGGGATCGAACACCTCGGCGGTGGCCAGGGCGTGGCCCACGGTCGGTGGGGTGATGTCATTGAGCGTCTTGTTCACCGTTGCCGGCTCGCCCAGGGCGACGCGATGGTAGGCGGCGGCTATACCCAGGGGAGCGTCCACGCGCTCGGCGCTCTGGCCGGTGTAGTAGTAGCCCCCGGCCACCAGCACGCGGCCGTCGGGCAGCACGGCCGCGGCGGGGGCGGTCCTGGCCGTGCCCAATAGGCCCGCTCGAACCCAGGCTCCACCATCTGCCTTCGGGTCGAAGACATACGTGCTGGAGTACGACCGCTGCGTGCTGCTGAAGGTGGAGCAGCTCTGGTCCTGGTCCAGGCCGCCCGTTACGAGCGCGCGGCCATCCGTCAGTGCAGCAGTCGCAAGATCGCCTCGTGGCTGGTTGAGGCTCGCCGTCGCGTGCCAGCTGTCCGAGATGGGGTCCCAGATCTCGGTCGTGATGCTGTCGCTGCGGACGAATGGAGCGGTGTCGTTCCCGACGACCAGCACACGTCCATCCCCGAGCAGGACCGCGTGCGGGCCGTAGCGGCCGATGGTCATGGTGCCCGCCGCGCGCCAACCCGACGCCGGGCTCGCGGACGCGGCGATGGAGGAGCTCGCCGAGGAGGTCGTGGTCGCAGTCGTGGTTGCGGAAGGCGTCGCTGTTGGCGAGGCCTCGACCGTTGCCGAGGAGGTCGGCGCCGGCGTGAGGGCGGCCTGGCAGCCGACCCCGAGGGTCAGGGCGAGGAACCCGACGGCGAGCACGCGCGACGGACCCCGGTTGACGTATCGCGAGGGCCGTGATCTGGGCATCGTCGACTCCTTCCCCGGGCAGGTGCCCGGAAGGCGTGTCGTGCGCGGAGGGCGGCCGGCATCATCGGAACAACTCAGGCCAGAGCTGACTGATCAGCCGACCGGCCAGGAATGAGGCGGCATTCGCCACGATGGCGACCGTCAGCGCCCAGCGGGCCGAGAGGCCCCGGATCGCCACCCAGTAGAAGAGTGCCTCGGCCGCGATCGCCCAGGTCTCGGCGGCGACCGTGTAGGTGGTCGTGTCCACGAGGACGAACTGGGGGATCACGAACCAGACGATGGGATGGGTGACCAGGTTGGCGAAGACGATGAGCAGGCCGAGCCGGAGCAGGTCCAGCCCAGCCCGCCGCAACAGGTAGCCGGCGATCGGGAGCTCGACCGCAAGGGTGACCACGAACGCGGCGAACCAGCCCGAGACCGGGAAGTACATCTCGTCGCTCGTGCTCCTGGGGGACGATGGACCGGAGCATGACCTCGATCGGCCAGAGCATGACTCCGCCGGGCGCGTTCGTCACGTCTGGCTGCGTGGGAACACGCCGTCGAGGGGCGATTCGCACCCGGGAGGTATCGTGTACGCCTCGGCTCGGCGCGAGCCGCGATGCCCGGTGCTGTGGGCGGATCGACGGGAGATCGAAACGCATGACTCAGGTCGTGGAGCGACCGGCCGGCTCGGCCGCGGTCGCGGCTGCCGCTTCGCGGGTGGTTCACTGGATCGGCGGACAGCGGGTGGCCGGAACCTCGGGTCGAACGGGACCGGTCTATGACCCGGCCACGGGCGCGATCGCGCGGGAGGTCGACTTCGCCTCGACGGCGGAGGTGGACGCCGCGGCGCGCGCGGCGCGCGACGCCTTCCCGGCCTGGCGTGCCCTTTCGCTATCGAAGCGGACCGACATCCTGTTCCGCATCCGCAACCTGGTCGAACAGCACCGCGCGGACATCGCCGGGTTCCTGACCGCGGAGCACGGCAAGGTGCCCGGGGATGCGCTCGGGGAGGTGGCCCGCGGCCTGGAGAACCTGGAGTTCGCCTGCGGCGTGCCCAACCTGCTCAAGGGCGGCTTCAGCGAGCAGGTCTCGAGCGGCATCGACGTCTACCAGATCCGCCAGCCGCTGGGGGTGGTGGCCGGCATCACGCCCTTCAACTTCCCGGCGATGGTGCCGATGTGGATGTTCGGCAACGCGCTCGCCTGCGGCAACACCTTCGTGCTCAAGCCGTCGGAGAAGGACCCCTCGGCGTCGCTCTACCTGGCCGAGCTGCTGGCCGAGGCGGGCGTGCCGGCCGGGGTCTTCAACGTCGTGCAGGGCGACAAGGTGGCCGTGGACCGGATCCTCGAGCACCCCGACATCGCCGCCGTCTCGTTCGTCGGCTCGACCCCGGTCGCGCGCCACATCTACGAGACCGGCACCAGGGCCGGCAAGCGGGTCCAGGCGCTGGGCGGCGCGAAGAACCACATGGTCGTGCTGCCCGATGCCGATGTGGCGATGGCGGCCGACGCGGCCGTGTCGGCCGGCTACGGCTCGTCCGGCGAGCGCTGCATGGCCGTGGCCACGGTCGTGGCGGTCGGCGCCGTGGCGGATCCCCTCGTGGACGCCATCAGCGCCCGCCTGCCGCACGTCAAGGTCGGGCCCGGCTCGGATCCCGGCGCGGAGATGGGTCCCCTCATCACGAAGCAGCACCGCGACAAGGTGGCCGGCTACCTCGACAGCGCGGTGAGCCAGGGTGCGACCGTGGTCGCCGACGGCCGCGAGCATCCGCTGTACGGCGAGTCCGAGGGCTTCTTCCTGGGCGCCTCGCTGATCGATCACGTGACCGCGCAGATGGACGCCTACAAGGACGAGATCTTCGGACCGCTCCTCACGGTCGTGCGGGTGGACACGTACGACGAGGCGGTTCGACTGATCAACGAGAACCCCTACGGCAACGGCACGGCCATCTTCACCCGCGACGGCGGCGCCGCGCGGCAGTTCCAGTTCGACGTCACGGCCGGGATGGTCGGCATCAACGTGCCGATCCCCGTGCCGGTCGCGTACTACTCCTTCGGCGGCTGGAAGGCCTCGCTCTTCGGCGACCTGCACATGTACGGGCCCGAGGGCATCCAGTTCTACACGCGGTCCAAGGTGGTCACGGCCCGCTGGCCCGACCCGGGCACCTCGAAGGTGGACCTGGGCTTCCCGCGCACGCGCTAGGGCCGGGGTTGGCGGAGGTCTTAGCTGAGCGGATCTCGGGCTGACCGGATCTCGGAACGGAGGCGTGGCCATGACGGAGCGCTCGGAGAAGGGAACCGGGGCGCGTCAGCGAGTGACTGGCATCGGCGGCGTCTTCTTCAAGGCCGACGATCCGGCCGCACTCCTGGCCTGGTACCGGGAGCACCTGGGCGTGCCGATCGGGGACGACGGGTTTGCCGTCTTCCAGTGGCGCGAGCTGGAGCCGGACCGCCCCGCG
>DATHCS010000130.1:0-2526 GCA_035319405.1 Candidatus Dormiibacterota bacterium
CGGCGTGGAGCGCCTCGGGCGTGAGCTCGCGGAAGAGCGGTCGTGCGCGGGCGAGCCGCTCGATCCCCGGGCGGAGTGCCTCGAACGCGGTGCCGAGCGCCGGCGGGATCGCGACCATCGTCTCGAGCCAGGCCGCGGCCGGGACGCGAGCCGTGGCCCGCGCGTTGCGCAGCTCCGTCACGAGCTCGAGCAGGGCGGCCACGTCACGTTCGGTGTCGAGGTCGCGCTCCCCCACCCCGGGCCAACGGGCCACGATGAGCAGGTCCGGGTCCAAGGACCGGTGTGGCAGCGAGCCCCACAACGCCTCGGTCACGAACGGCATCACGGGATGGAGGAGTCGCAGGTACGTGTCCAGGACCTCGACGAGCGTCCACCAGGTGGTCTCGCGCGTCGCCTCGTCGAGCGACGTGTCGCCGAGGTGGACCTTGGCCAACTCCACCCCCCAGTCGCAGAACTCGTTCCAGATGGCGTCGTACAGGATCCGCGTGACCTCGCCGAAGGCGTAGTCCGCCATCGCCTGGTCCACCGCCGCGGTGGTCCCGGCAGCCCGGGAGACGAGCCAATGCTCCAGCGGCCCCATCCGCGCCGCCTCGGGGAGCCGGCGCTCCGCCTTTGCGTCGATGGACGGCGGCCGCGCCCCGATGACGAACCGCGTCGCGTTCCACAGCTTGTTCGCGAAGTTGCGCGCGTTCTCGAGCTTGGCCTCGCCGAAACGCTGGTCGTTGCCCGGCGTGGCGCCGTGGATGAGCGCGAAGCGCAGGGCGTCGGCGCCGGACTCGTCGATGACATGGAGCGGGTCGACGACGTTGCCCTTCGTCTTCGACATCTTCTGCCCGTACGGGTCGCGGATGAGCCCTGACAGGTAGATCGTGTGGAACGGCTCGGTCCCGGTCAGGTGCAGGCCCAGCATCATCATCCGGGCCACCCAGAAGAAGATGATGTCGTAGCCGGTCTCCATCACCGAGCCCGGGTAGAAGCGCGCCAGGTCGGGCGTGTGATCGGGCCAGCCCAGCGTGGAGAAGGGCCACAGGCCGCTGCTGAACCAGGTGTCGAAGATGTCCTCCTCCTGGCGCAACTCGCCCGCCGGGCGGCCGCATGCGCCGCAGGCGGACGGCCCGTCCGGCTCGTCGGAGACCGTGACATGGCCGTCGGGGCAATACCAGGCGGGGATGCGGTGGCCCCACCACAGCTGGCGGCTGACGTTCCAGTCGTGGATGTTCTCCAGCCAGTGGAAGAAGACCTTCTCGAAGCGGCGCGGCACGAAACGGGTGCGACCCTCGCGCACCGCGGCGAGGGCCTTGGCGGCCAGCGGTGCGGCGCGCACGAACCACTGCGTCAGCAGGCGCGGCTCGATCACGTCGTCGCTGCGCTGGCAGTGCCCGATGAGCATCTCGTGCGGCCGGCTGCCCTCCAGGTCGCCCCGGGCCTCGAGGTCGGCCACGATGCGGCGGCGCGCCTCGTAGCGGTCGAGGCCCTCGAATGGGCCGGGCACGCTCACCCGTGCCGCGTCGTCCAGCATCGACGGGAAGGACAGCCCGTGACGCCTGCCCACGGCGTAGTCCGCGGCGTCGTGGGCCGGCGTGATCTTGACGGCGCCGGTGCCGAACTCGCGCTCCACGACGTCGTCGGCGATGATCGGCACGTCGCGCTCCACGAAGGGGATGCGCACGCGTCGACCGACCAGGGCCCGGTAGCGCTCATCCTCGGGGTGCACCGCCACCGCCACGTCTCCCAGGATCGTCTCGGGGCGCGTCGTGGCCACCGCGATCCAGGCCCCGGGATCCGGGCTGCCGTCGTCACGGAGGAGCTGGTAGCGCACCGTCCAGAGCGTGCCGGTCTCGGGGCGCGGGATGACCTCGAGGTCCGAGACGCTCGTGCGGCAGCCGGGGCACCAGTTGATGAGCCCCTCCCCGCGGTAAGCCAGGCCGTCGTCGTACAGCCGCTTGAACGCCACCCGCACGGCCCGCGCCGAGCCCTCGTCCATGGTGAAGCGCTCGCGGCCCCAGTCGAGCGAGGCGCCGACCCGCTCGAGCTGGCTGGTCATGATCGGCCGGGTGGTCGCCACGAACTGGCGCATCCGCTCGAGGTAGCGCTCCCGGCCCAGCGACTCGCGGCTCTGCCCCTCCCCCGCCAGGATGCGGTCGAGCACCACCTGGGCCGCGATCGAGGCGTGATCCTTGCCCGGCAGCCACAACGTCGGCCGCCCCTGCATCCGCGCGTGGCGGGCCAGCGCATCCTCGACGGCCGTGCGCTGGGCGTGTCCGAGGTGCAGCGCCCCGGTCACGTTGGGCGGCGGCTGGATGATCACGAACGGCGGCAGCCCCGGGCGCGCGCGGCTGCCCGAGCCGTCCGGGGCGAACACGTCCGCCGCCAGCCAGCGCCGGTAGAGGTCCGCCTCCACCGCCTGGGGCACGTACGCCTTGGGCATCTCGGGTTCGCCGGCCACCATCGCCTCCGGGAAGTGAAACGCCCCGCTCGTCCAGCGGACGAACGGGGTCGTGGTACCACCTGCTGGTTCGATGCCCG
>DATHCS010000131.1:0-2396 GCA_035319405.1 Candidatus Dormiibacterota bacterium
AGTCCCGGTAGGCCTCGGCCAGCGACACCTGGCGCAGGTTGCCGACCGAGAGCGGCAGGAAGCCGCTGGGATAGACGTCGCCGCGGTGTGACACGAACAGGAATCCATTCCCGGCGTTGACGCCGCGCGGGGCGAGCCCGACGCTGTGGCCGGGCCCCTCCGAACGCGTGAGCAGCGCGGGCATCGTGACCGGCTGGCCGTTGCGCGGGCGCTGCTCCCGCTGCGCGACGTAACGGCGGTAGTGCGGGGCTTCGGTGACCTTCACCACGAAGTTCGCCTCGCGTTGCGTGCGGTAGATCGCCTCGAACAGCCCCTCGCACTCGGCGGCGCTCAGACCCTGCAGCAGGCTGCCGCGCCCCGTGGGCACCAGGAAGAAGACCTCCCAGAAGACGATCCCGAGCCTGGCCACGAGCGCGGCCGTCTCGTCGAAGTAGGGCGCCGTCTCGCCGCACAGCGTGGTGTTGATCTGGAGCGGCAGGCCTGCCTCGCGGGCCCAGCGGGCGGCGCGCAGCGTCGTGTCGAAAGCTCCGGGCACGCCTCGAAACGCGTCGTGCAGCTCGGCCCGCGGGAAATCCAGGGACAAGGCCAGTTGGTCCAGGCCGGCCCGCTTCAAGCACTCGATCCTTCCGCGCGTGACCGCGCTGGTGGCGGCGGGGATCGTGGCGCAACGCAGGCCGGCGCGCTTGGCGTGGGCCACCAGCTCCAACAGGTCCGGCCGGCGGAACGGGTCGCCGCCGCTGAAGATGATCAACGGTGTTCCCAGGCCGGCCGTCTCGTCGATCAGCCGAAACCCCTCGGCGGTCGTCAGCTCCGCTGGATCGCGATGGGGAACAGCGGAAGCCCGGCAGTGGCGGCAGGCCAGCTCACAGGCTTGCGTGGTCTCCCAAATGACCAGGAACGGAGCCCGCTCGAAGTCGACTCGGCCGAAGTCGCCGTACGACGGCCGCGGCCGGAACGCCACAACGCTGGACATGCGGACCTCCGCTCGTGCAGTCGCGCCTCCGCAGTGCATGCGCCGTGCCCGCGGCCCGACCTACGGTCGCCGCCCGCCCGGCGCAGATCCTTCGCTGCCCCCCACCACCAACGCAAGAGCTGCGTCGACTCCGACGCGGTCGCCGCCGGCCCGTTTCGCGGCGTAGAGGGCGGTGTCGGCCAGCCGCATCAGGTCCTCGCCGTCGCGGGCCGGGCAGGCCGTGGTGTCGCAGGCGATGCCAACCGAGACCGTCACGGTCGAAGACGCACCCGGTGCGGAGACCAGCGCTCGAACGCGCTCGGCGAGCGCGGTCGCATCCACCACGTCGGCGTCCGGGGCCAGCAGCACGAACTCGTCTCCGCCCCAGCGACCCGCCACGTCGCTGCTGCGCGCGCCGTCCCGGAGCGCGGCCGCGACCTGCTTGAGCGCGGCATCCCCCGCTCGATGACCGCGGTCGTCGTTCAGAGCCTTGAGCCCGTCCAGATCGAAGAGCAGCAGGGCGAAGGGGAGCCCGGAGCGCCGTGAGCGGGCAAATTCCTGGTCCAGCCGCTCCTGCAGGTAGCGGCGATTCCACAGGCCCGTCAAGGGATCGGTGCGCGACAGCTCGGCCATCCGGTCGGTGGCGCGCCCGAGCGCGTAGCCGAAGCCAGCGAAGACGATGGCGGTCGAGGCCAGGACGTAGCCGTAGGTCCAGGCGTTCCGGCTCAGCTCGGACACGAGCCACGCGTGCGAGGCGCTGGCCTCGAGCGCCGCGCGCAGTAGAAGCAGCCCGAGCGGCGCTCCCAGAGCGAGCACGAGTCCCTGGAGCGCCGCCGTCAGGCGCCGCAGCGACGAGCGGGGAGGGTCGACGGGCCGCATCTGCTTGTCCGGAGCCCGTGCTCGGGCTAGTGCGCGTGTTGCAAGCCAGGTGCCCTGCCGTTGCCCATGCTTCGAAATCGCCGTGGCACGAACCTTGTTGAGGGGTCTGGCGTGGAACAGGGAACCGGGACCACGACCTCAGCGCCCTCGACCGAGACGGAGCGCGAGCCACGAGTGCTCGATGAGGCCGGGATCGAACTGTTGATCCAGGCGCTCCGGGACGCGGGCTACGAGGTCGTGGGTCCTGTGCTCCGTGACGGGGCCATCGTCTACGACACCCTCAAAACCAGCCGCGACCTGCCTCGTGGCGTCACGGACGACCAGCAGGCGGGTCGCTACCGGCTCGAGGCGGACTCCGGGGACGCCTGGTTCGGCTATTCGGTCGGGCCCCAATCCTGGAAGCGGTTCCTGCACCCGCCGACGCTCACGCTCTGGCGGGCGCGGCGCGACGCGACGGGATTCGAGGTCGAAGGCACCGCCCCTCCTCCTCCGCGCTATGCGCTCTTCGGCGCGAGGGCGTGCGAGCTCGCGGCCATCGCCGTCCAGGATCGCGTCCTGACGGGCG
>DATHCS010000132.1:0-3414 GCA_035319405.1 Candidatus Dormiibacterota bacterium
GACCTCGAGGATCTCGCCCTGTCGCGCCTTGCGGCCGACCTTCTCCGACTCGACGATGATGCGGTCCCCTACCCTGGCGGTCATGCCGGTCACCTCCTCGGTGCTCGTCACGGCAGGCCCGAACCATGGCCCTCCGTCACGCCCGCCGCGTAGCCTGCGCGCTCCTGGTCACGCGCTCTAGGGCTGATCGGCCACGACTCGCCGTGACCGATGACCCTCGGAACGGCCGTGACATGCCGTCACGATCCCCTTGCCAAGCCCGCGCGATGCATTCCCCACCGCGCCATGGGCGGCGCCGAGCCGACGCACCGGCGTCCCGGCGCCGCCACCCTCGGAGGCCGCACCATGCTCCCGCGCCGTCCGCCCGCCGGCCTCGTCACCGGCATCATCGCCTTCGCGGCCATCGCCGCCGTGTCTGCCGGCTGCGCTGCCACGATCAGCGGCACGATCGTCGGGTCGGGCACTCCGGCAACCGAGCAGCGCTCGGTCGGCGCGTTCGATGGGCTGAAGGTCGGCACGGCGATTCAGGCGCGCGTCACCATCGGCTCGCCAGCCGCGGTGCGCGTCACCGCCGACGACAACCTGCTTGGCAACGTCAACACGACCGTCAGCGCGGGCACGCTCGAGGTCGCGTTCAGCCCCGGCTCGGTGAGCCCGCGCACGCCGGTGGTCGTGGAGATCACCGCGCCCGGCCTCACGAGCATCGAGGCGGGCAGCGCCGCCGCGGTCGCGGTGGCCGGCCTGAGCGCCGGCGACCTGCGGGTGCACGCCGACTCCGCCGGTCGGATCAGCGCGTCGGGCAGCGCCACGAGCGTGTCGCTGACCGGCGACTCGGGGGCCAGCGTGGATCTGAGCAACCTCGGGGCGAGGATGGCACAGGTCGACCTTGCGTCGGCAGCGGCCGCACAGGTCAAGGCCGCGGAGCGCGTGAGTGGCTCGGTCAAGGAGGGCGCCTCGCTGGTGCTGATCGGCACGCCCTCGACGGTCGAGGTGTCCTCGCAGACCGGCGGCAGCGTCTCCTACCGCTGACGAACTAGAGGCGACGCGTCGCGCAGCCCAGCAGCAGCAGCGCCTCGGCCAGCACGTAGGCGGCGATGCCGAGCAGCGGCGAGATCACGCCCCCGGCCGTGCACGCCAGTCCCACCACCATCAGGACGAGGGTCACGATGATGGTCGGTGCGGTGGGCGCGAAGTTGGTCCTCCCCATCGTCAGAGCCCCGGCACCAGGCAGCCCGCGGTCAGCAGGCCCGTGCCGACCAGCAGGCTGAGGTAGCCCGTCTCGCGCGTCAGGCCCAGCCCGTACGGTGCGAGCAGGTCCGTCACCGGCTGCAGCACGTCCAGCAGCCCCGGCACCGGCCAGGCGAGGACCACGCCGAGCGCGACGAGCCCGACCGAGACGGCCACCGTCACCAGCCGCGGCGCGTTGGGATGGAGGTAGGGCATGCGCGGCAGTGTAGTGGCCCGCACCGCCCCGAAGAGCGTGCCTCCGGCACATCGCAGATCCGGCCTGCGATCGCCCGCGTACCCTGTCGCGAGATGCGCCTCGACCAGCTGGTGATCTACGTCGACGACGTCCCCACGCTGAGCGCCTTCTACGAGGCCGCGCTCGGCGCTCACGTCCTCGACGAACCCAATCCCGATCCCGCGTTCTACCGGCCCGGCCAGGATTGGGTCGCGATCGACCTGGGTGGCTTTCGGGTGGAGCTCTTCCAGCGCCGCGTGCCCCTCGGGCGTGACCCTGCTGGGGGCGGGCCGCGCACGATCCTGCCCGCCCTGCGGGTCGATGATCTCGAGGCGGCAATGGCTCGGGTGGAGGCAGCCGGAGGCCACCCTGCGGGCTCGGGCGAGCAGGCCTGGGGCCGCTACGCCGACTACCGTGACCCGGACGGCAACCTCTTCAATCTGTACTGGGTGCGGCGGCGCTGACCGCGGCCGAGCTGGCGTCGGGCGCCTGACGCGGCACCAGGAGCGCCAACAGCACAGCACCCACGAACGCGGCGACGATGCCGAAGACGATGGCCGCCTCCAGGGAGTCCGTCGCGAGTGCGCCGGCCAGCGCCGCACCGATGGGCATGCCGATGAAGTTGAAAGACATCGACACGGCGAAGGCGCGCCCCATCCAGGCCGGGTCCGTCCGCCGCTGGCGAACGGTGAAGAGGGCGATGTCCATGGGCCCGTTGAGCAGTCCGATGAGGGCCATCGAGAGGACCACGAAGGGGAGGCTCATGAGCCCCGGCAGGAGCAGGGCCAGGGCCACCACCAGCACGAACCCGGGCGCCACGAGCAGGCCCCACTCGCGTCCGCGCGTGTCGAGCCGGCCGGCCACGAAGACCGAGCACATGCCGGTGATGCCGCTCACGGCGAAGACCCAGCCCACGGCGGCCTCGCCGAGTCCCAGCCTCGTCAGCACGATGAGGGGCACCACGATGGTGGTCATGCCCGAGGACAGGTTCTGCACGGAGATCCCGAACCCGAGGCCCCGCAGGGTGCGGTTCCGCCACGTGTAGCGCAGCCCGTCCCAGGCGTCGCGCCAGACGCTGGCGGTCGAGGGCGCCGCGGGTCGAGGATCGGGCGCGCCGATCATGGCCAGCGCCGCGGCCCCGAACAGGAGGCCGATCAGGATCAAGGCCGTCGAGCCACCCAGCAACGCCACGAGGCCGGCGGCCAGCGGCGGCCCGATGATCGTGGCCACCACGTAGCCGTTCGAGTCGACCGCGTTGACGCGCTCCCAGAGGTGGCTCGGCACGATGATCGGAAACAGGCTGCGCAGGCCGGTGTGACTGAGGATCGAGGTCAGCGAGGACACGCCTGCGATCAGCAGCAGGAGGGCTGGCGTGAGCAGGTCGGCGTTCGCCAGCAGGCCGATCCCGCAGATGGTCACCAGCGCCACGCAGTAGTCGAGGATGATCAGGCGCGTGCGGCCGTGCCGGTCGAGGAGCGCGCCCGCGATCGGGCTGACCAGCAGCCCGGGCAGGATGCTCACGAACGTCACCAGGCCGGCCAGAGCTGGCGACGCGTACTCGCCCAGCGTGAAGAGCACCAGCGCCACCCCGACCATCGACTCGGCGATGCGGACGATCTGCATGCTCAGGAGCACGCGACCCAGGGCGGGCACGCCGAGCAGGGCGCGATACGAGCGGTCGACGGGCACGGTCACGGAACCACCATCGTAGCGAAGGAGGTGGTAGGGTTTCGCGGCTGCGCGGGGGCGACGCGGACAGCGAGTCGAGGAGGACGCAGGGTGCATCGAACGAGGGGACCGATCCGGTCGCTCGCGCTGCTGGCGCTGCTGGCGCTGGCCGCTCTGGCGGCAGCGGCCTGCCAGGGCCTGCCGTCCGGGAGCCTGCCCATCCCCTCGATCAGCCTGCCGCTCCCCTCGGGAAGCCTGCCCATCCCCTCGATCAGCCTGCCGCT
>DATHCS010000133.1:0-7670 GCA_035319405.1 Candidatus Dormiibacterota bacterium
GCGGCGCGGCTCGATGGAGCTGCCGCTGCGGACCACGCGAGACCGGAAGTCGGTGGCGCGCACGTTCTCGGCGATCCTCACGTTGCGTCCGATGCGCACGCCGCGGGGCACCACGGCCCGCTTGCCCACCAGCGTGATGCCCGTGTTCAGGCGATTGGGCTCCTGGCGATTCGGCGTATCGTCGAGCGGCCCGTTGCCAACGACGGCGTTGGGGTAGATGGTCACGCTCTTGTCGATGATGGCGCGATCCACGACCGCTCCCGCCCGGATGTCCGTGTCGAGGAAGACGATGCTGTCGCGCACGACGGCACCGATGCCCACCCGTACCCCCGGCGCCAGCACGGAGCGCTCGACCGTGCCGGCGATCTCGCAGCCATGGCTGATCATGCTGCGGTGGACCGCGGCGGTGGGACCGATGCGCGCCGGCGCGCGCTCCTCGGAGCGAGTGTGGATGACCCACTCGCGATCGTCGAGGTCGAGGGCTGGGCGTTCCTCCAGCAGGTCCATGTTGGCCTGCCAGTAGCTCTCCACCGTGCCCACGTCCTGCCAGTAGCCGTCGAAGCGGTAGCCGTAGACCCGCGCGCCGCCGGCCAGCATGGCGGGGATGACGTCGCGTCCGAAGTCGGTGCGCTCGTTGCTCAGCCAGTGGGCCAGGGCGCGCTTGCTGAAGACATAGATGCCCATGCTGGCGAGATCCGAGCGCGGGTGCTCCGGCTTCTCCTGCCAGTCGACGACGGCGTCATCGTCGCCCAGGGCGAGGATGCCGAAGCGCGGCGCGTCGCGCAGCGGCACGGTGCGCACGGCGACGGTCGCCTCCGCACGACGGCGCCGGTGCGCCCGCACGAACGGCTCGTAATCCATCTTGTAGATGTGGTCGCCGGCGAGCACCAGCACGACGTCGCCCGGCCACTCCATCATCGTGTTGAGGTTGTGGAGGACCGCGTCCGCCGTGCCGCGGTACCACTCCTGGGCGCGCCCGCGCGCGATGTAGGGCTGCAGGATGCGGATGCCGCCGCTGTTCCGGTCGAGGTCCCAGGGCCGGCCCAGCCCGATGTGGTCGTTCAGGGAGCGCGGGTTGTACTGCGTGAGCACGACCACGTCGTCGATGCCGGAGTTCACGCAGTTGCTCAGCGAGAAGTCGATGATGCGGTACTTCCCGCCGAAGGGCACCGCGGGCTTGGCGCGCAGCGAGGAGAGGATCGAGAGCCGTTCCCCTTCGCCGCCGGCCAGGATGACCGCGAGGCAGCGCTTCACGGCGCGATGCTACACGGGAGCCCGCCAGGGTGCCTACCCCGTATCGGGCGGTCTACAGGAAGAGCCGCGGGTTGACCCAGTTGTCGTCGAGCAGCACCGCCCAGTGCAGGTGGGCCCCCGTGCTGTTGCCGGTGTTGCCTTCGTAGCCGATCAGCTGGCCCTTGTGCACCACGGCGCCCTGGAAGATGCCGCTGGGGATGCGCGGCTGCATGTGGGCGTACCACGTCTGCAGGTTCTGGGCGTGGGCGATGATGACGATCCAGGCGCGATCGCCGGGCGGGTCGTAGGGGTTGTAGCCGACGAAGACGACCGTGCCGTCGCCGGCGGCCCGGACCGCCGTCCCGTAGGGCGCGACGATGTCGATGCCGCGATGGAAGTGGGCGCAGCTGCCCAGCGGCGGCTCGGCAGGGAAGCCGGTGCAGCCGAACTCCTGGCTGATCGTGCCGACCATGGGCCACTGGAAGGTGCCGTTGTAGGCCGAGGGGATCGAGCCGCCCGACTGCTGGATCAGGGCGTTGATCTGCTGCTGCAGCTCGGCTTCGGCGCGCTGCTGGGCGCGCAGCAGCGCTGCGGTGGCGTTCTTGTTCTTCACGGCGCGGTTGTAGGCCGCCAGCTGCTGGGCCTGGAGCTGGCGCGTGCGCTGCTCCAGGATGTCGAGCTGCTTCTTGGCGGCCTGCAGCGTGGCCTCCTGCGCGGCCAGCTGCTGCGCCTGCACGGCCACGTCGGCGCGCAGGCTGTCGGTCCGGAAGCGGGTCGCCTCGGTGGTGCTCTGCAACGTCTCCAGCGCGGCCTGGTCCTGCTGGATCTGGCCCGCCAGCTGGGCGTCCTGGTCGCTCTGGCTGAGGTAGGCGCTGACCTGGCTCAGCACCTCTGTGAACGAATCGGCGGACAGGATCTGCTCGAGCAGGCTGGTCTGGCTGGTCTGGTACGCCTCCGCCAGCCGCTCGGCAAGGAGGCGCTTGCGAGCGGAGAGATCCTCCTGGCTCTGCGTGAGTTCGGTCTCGAGCAACGAGAGCGACCAATCGAGGTGGGCGAGCTCCGCGACGAGCTCGGCGTAGTGCGCGCGGACCGCGGTGAGGGCCGTCTGGGCCTTGGCGATCTGCGTCTTCAGTACCGCCTGGTTGGCGTTGATGGCGGAGAGCTGCTGGCGCGTCTCGTCGAGCGCCGCCTTGAGCTGGGCCTCGGCCGCCTTCATGGCGGCCAGGGCGGCCTTCTGCTGCTTGATCTGCCTCTGCAGGGCGGCCTGCTGGGCCTGCGCGTCGCCGAGATCGTCGGCGCTCGTGGCCGGCACGGCGACCAGCAGCGAGGCCGCGAGCGGGAGGGTCAGGAAGAGGGCGAACAGCGTGCGTCGGCGGCCGCGCGGTCTCGACGTGCGCATCAGCTCCGCATCATCCTGCAGGCTACCTCCGCTGGCGCTCCCGGGCGCTCGCTCGTGTCGGCCCGCCGGCGCTGCCCGACCTGCGTGGCACGTACGCAGGGCGGCCCCGGCGCGTCGCATGATAGGCGGCTCGTGAAGACCCGGCAAACGGCCGATGGTCCCGCTCTCCCTGGCCCGATGTCACGCCCGCCCGCATCCGTGCCGGTTGCGGTCAGCCTACGAAGGCCGCGCAGATGCCGCCCGCGATGAGGATCGGCCCGAACGGAATGTAGGTCCTGCGGCCGATCCGCCGGGTGGCCAGCAGGACCAGCAGGATGACCGCCCCCCCGAGCGAGGCGATGAGGAAGCCGCCCACCAGGCGGACCACGCCGCTCATCAGGCCGAGCGAAACGGCCAGCTTCACGTCGCCGGCGGCGAGCCCGCCGCGGAAGATCGCGCTGGTCAGCACCAGGAAGAGCGGAGCCCCGATACCCGCCACGACGGCGCTGAGGAGGGGCTGGCTCTTGTCGGCCAGCAGCGGCGCCCAGCCGCTCAGCACGAGCAGCAGCACGATCGGGATGAGCGGCAGGGTGATGAGGTCCGGCAGCAGCCGCTGGTCGAGATCGGTCCCGGCGAGCACCACCAGCACGCCGAACCAGAGGGCGAGGATGAGCAGGTCGCGAGGTTCCTGCCAGCGCAGCGGGAGGGCGCCGAAGGCGATGACGGCGCCGCCAACGAGGGCCGCGGTCCGCCAGTCGATCGGTCGAACGTGCCCGTCGGGATGAGCCGGCCAGCGAGCCGCCAGGCGATCGGAGCCCAGGCCCACGAGGGCCCCCACGAGGGCGAGGAGCAGGATGGCCGGCAGCTGGGCGGTGGGATCCGCGGAAATGAGGGCGGCCTCAGGCACCGCGCAGGGCGAGCTCGACCAACGTGGCGTGTCCGACGCCGGTCGCGCCGCGCGCCATCCAGGGCGTGGGCTTGCGCAGGTAGCCGCTGCCCCCGATATCGAGGTGGACCCAGGGCCGGGTCACGAATTCGCGCAGGAAGAGCCCGCTCTTGACGAGCGAGCCGTCGGCGCTGCCCGAGTTCTGCACGTCGGCGTACCAGCTGTCCATGTCGGGGCGGTAGTCGTCGACGAGCGGGATCTGCCAGTAGCGTTCGGCCTGTCGGGTACCCGCGGCGGCCACCTCGTCCCACCACGCCTGGGGCGTGCCGAAGCCGCCGGTGACCTGCTTGCCGAAGGCTCGCTCCACGGCGCCAGTGAGCGTCGCGATGTCGACCAGGTGCGTCGCCCCGATGCGCTCGGCGTAGGTCAGCGCGTCGCCCAGGATCAGGCGCCCCTCCGCGTCCGTGTTGGTGATCTCCACGGTCTTGCCGTTGAGGGCGGTCACCACGTCGCCGGGCCGCGTGGAGTGCGGCCCCGGCATGTTCTCCACGGCGGGAGCGATGGCCAGCAGGGGCAGCTCCGGCGCCAGTCGGTGAGCGGTGGCGATGGCGCAGATGACGGTGCAGGCACCGGCCTTGTCCATCTTCATCTCTTCCATCCGGTCGGCCGGCTTGATGCTGATGCCGCCCGAGTCGAAGGTCACGCCCTTGCCCACCATGGCCAGCACTCGACCGCGCGCGTCGCGCGCATCGGCAGGCCCGGCGCGCAGGATGATGCAGCGCGGCGGGCTGTCCGACCCGCGCCCAACGGCCAGGAACATGCCCATGCCCAGCTTCTCGGCCTCCTTCGGGCCGAGCACTTCGAGCGACAGGCCGCCCTCCCTGGCGATCGTGGCGGCCTCGTCGGCGAGGACCTCGGGGCTGATGTCGTTCGAGGCCCGCTGGGCGAGCGTGCGGGCGCGGTTGGCGCCCTCCCCGATAACGGCGCCACGCTGCGCCGCGACCTCGAGCGATGCGCGATCAAGGCCAGGCGCGACCAGGATGAGCTCCTCGAGCTGTGGCGGAGCCGCCTCGACCGTCGGGCGGTAAATCGCCGCCGGCTCGTATGAGCCCTCCACGACGCCCCTCGTCACGAGCTCGGCGACGTGGGCCGGCTCGACGTCCTCGCGAGCCGCGAGTCCCTGGCGCAGCCAAACGGCGAGGCGACGCACGGCGGTGCCGCCCAGCCGTCGTTCGATGGCGGCGCCGAGACGGAACGCCGCCAGGCGGTCGAAGTCCTCGAGCTCGCCAACGCCGATCGCGAGCAGCCAGGGCGTGGCAAGGCCGCGCGCCGTGATGAGCGACCCTTCGTGGGCCTTGCCCGTCAGCTCACCCAGGCGGCGGTAGGCCCCCACCGCCCCGTCGAGCCGCCGATCGAGCTCGGCCAGGGCATCGTCGTCCGATTCGCTCGAGGCGACGGGCATGGCGAGGAGGTCGGCTTCGACCTCCCAGGGCTGATTCGTGACGACGCGGATCTGCATCTGCTCTCGGACTCCCTCAGGGGTTGGGCGGCCACGGACCGCCGCGGCACGCTGGTCGGCGGGCTTCCTAGTCTACGCGGGCCACCACGTCGAGACTGTCCCGGATGTGCTTGAGGTCGGCCACGGCGGCATTGAGCCCGCTGTCGCCGATGTCGGCGACCACGAGCACCAACCCGCTGGTGGTCTTGGGCAGCGCCTTGCGGGCGGCCTCCTCGACCGCGTAGGCCGCATCGAGCACGCGCCGATCGCGCGAGTTCGCGGTCAGGTGGACGTACGTCTGGAAGGCGCGATCCCAGGTGCCGAGCCGGTCGAGCCAGTCGGACAGGGCGGCCGTGTCGACGGTGGGCTGGAGCTGATCGCGGATGGTCGTGGCCTGGGCCAGCAACGCGATGGCCTCCTTGATGGTCGTGGTGGCCCCCGCCGGGTCGGGCTGCTTGGGCCGGCCCGCCGCATCGCGGTCGCTCGCCTGGAGGACGGCCGCCCCCGCGCGCTGGTCATGCTCCTGCAGCAGGTCGATGAGCCGGGCCGCCACCGTCGCCTTTGCGCTCGTGACCTGCCAGTCGTCGGCTACGGGGCCGAGACCGCCGAGGGCGGCACGCACGGCCAGAAGGCGGCCCTTCGAGCGGCCGCCGATGCGATCGGACGAGGCATCGTAGGGGAGCTGCGCGTAGGCGGCCTGGAGCGCCTGGCTGCGCTGCGCGATGGAGAGCACGAGCGAGTCCCCGGCGTCGAGCAGGGCCGCCACGTCGGCGGAGGCGGTGCTGCCGCCGCTCGCGGCGGGGCTGCCGCTCGGGGCGAGGCTGCCGCTCGCGGCGGCCGTCAGCGTGGTCAGGACCGACTCGCCGGTCGCCCGGAGCTGGTCGAGCTCGGCCGCCTGCTGACGGAGGCCGGCCTCCACCGCGCTGAGCCCGGGCTCGAGCCGCTGGTCGGCGCGCACCGTCAGCTCGGGCCGCGTGGCGTCGCCTGGAGGCAACGCCGCACCGGTCACGATTCCGGCCGCGCCGAGAGAGATGGCGAAGGCGATGATCAGCCAGATGAGCGCGCGAAGGGCGCGCCCGAGGCGTCCGCGAGGCATGCGCGCGGCAGTCTAGCGCTCTCGCTCGACTACCATCGCCGGGGATGCCCGACGCCGACCGATCGCCCGACGCGTTCACCCCGGGCCTCGCGCCCGCGCTGCGCGCCTTCTTCGCGTCGCTCCCGAAGGTCGAGCTCCACCTCCACCTGGACGGCTCGCTGCGCCCGGCGAGCGCTCTCGAGCTGGCCCGCGAACGCGGTCTCGCCGGCGGCATCCCCGACGAGGCGGCCATGCGGGCGCGGCTCGAGGCCCCGCGACCGTGCGCGGATCAGGCCGAGCTGCTTCGCGCATTCGAGCTGCCCATCGCCATCCTGCAGGACGCCGCGGCCCTGGAGCGGGCCGCCCACGAGCTGGTCCTCGACTGCGCGGGGGACGGGACACGCTACGTGGAGATCCGCTGGGCGCCCGCGCTGCACACGGCGCGTGGGCTCGGCCTGCGCGAGGGGTTGGCTGCGGTGGCCGCCGGCGCTCGGGCAGGCGCCGGCGCTGCAGCCGGTTCGGGGCGCCCCATCACGGTGCGGCTGATCGCGGTGGCCATGCGCTCGCATACCGTAGAGACCAACGAGGCCGTGGCCCGCGCCGCGGTCGGCGCCGTGCCCGACGGCCTGGCCGGCTTCGACCTGGCCGGGCCCGAGGCGCGCTTCCCCGACCCGTTGCTGCAGCAGCGCGCGTTCGACATCGCACGCGCCGGCGGCATGGGCATCACCGTCCATGCCGGCGAGTGGGGCGGCGCGGCGCAGGTGCGGCGCGCGCTCGCCCTCGACCCGGCGCGCATCGCGCATGGTGCGCCGGCGGCCGATGATCCGGACCTCATGGTCGAGCTGCGGGCGCGGGCCGTCACCCTCGACCTCTGCCCCACCAGCAACTGGCAGGCCGGACTGGTGCCCACCCTGGTGACGCATCCGCTGGCCCGCCTGGCCCGCGCAGGCGTGCCGGTCACGCTCAGCACCGACGATCGGACGGTGAGCGACCTGACGCTCCCGCGCGAGTACGGGCGGGCGCACGCGCTGCTCGGGCTCTCCCTCGACGAGCTCCTGGCGATGGATCGTCACGCACTCGAGGTGGCCTTCCTGCACGACGACGAGCCGCTGCGCGACGCGCTCCGTGCGGAGCTCGCCGCGGTCAGCCTGCCGCCGACAGGTCCTTCAGGATGAGGGCCAGCTCGCCGGCGTCGCGGG
Source organism: Candidatus Dormiibacterota bacterium (assembly GCA_035319405.1). GTDB lineage: Bacteria > Chloroflexota > Limnocylindria > Limnocylindrales > CSP1-4 > DASPUH01. The sequence goes on from DATHCS010000133.1 coordinate 7,270, forward strand.
CCACCGCCGTCGGCCCGTCGGCCGCGTTGGCAGCCGTGGCCTCGGCCAGCTCCCGCGGCGTGGTGACGCCGGTGAGCATCAGCACGCTGCGCGCGCCCACGCGACGGGCCGCCAGGACGTCGGTCAGCAACCCGTCCCCGATCACCACCGCGCCGCGCAGCGGCAGCCTCGCCGCCCGTGCCGCCTGCTCGAAGAGCCCCGGCTCGGGCTTGCCCACCACGAGGTCCGGCTCCCGCCCGACCGCCACGGCCACCGCAGCGACGATCGTGCCGGCCCCGGCGGCGAGGCCGTCGGGCGTGGGGAAGACGTGATCGCGGTTGGTCGCGATGAAGCTCGCTCCGCGGCGCACGGCCTCCGCGGCGAGGCTGAGGCGCCGGTAGCTGAGGGCGAAGTCCACGCCG
>DATHCS010000134.1:0-11041 GCA_035319405.1 Candidatus Dormiibacterota bacterium
CGCGATAGGCGAACAGCGGGAACGCGCCACAAGACTCCTCGCCCGGCGTGAAGTCGGGCCGGGCGTCGCTGTGGTACGCCGGGTCGAGCGGGACCGCCTTCATGCCATCCGCTCCTAGGCCCGGCCGGCCGCGGTCTCCTCGGCCCGCGTCCGGCCGGCCAGGAGGATGAGGTCTTCGTGAAGCTCGAACCAGGCGCTGTGGTAGCTGTCCACCCGCGGAGAGGCGACGTAGCGCTGGTCTCCCTCGAGCGTGGCCTGCAGCGCGCGGGCCAGGCGTGCCCGGTAGCGAGCCAGTCGTGGCAGCCCCATGGCGAGCGGATCCAGCCATGCCCCAGCGTCGGCATCGAGTGCCGTGAGTCGCTGGAGGACCTCCCGGTCGTAGGCCGCGTCGGCGTGGTCGTTGAGGACCTGCGAGCCGCCGTCGTCTCGCATCTGCCAGGCCGTGACGACCGCCTTCATCCGCGCGTCGAGCGCCAGGAAGGTGTCGAGTGCGGCGGTCGCCTCGACGGTTCCCCATGCCGCGCGGTCCGCGGCCAGCAACGCCTCCGCGGAAGCCCGTCCGGCCGACGTGAGGCGCAGGGCGCCCGCGGCGCTCTCGAGCCGGCCCGCGGCAACGAGCTCGTCGAGCAACGGCCCGACGACCTCGGGGCCTGTGAGGAGCGCGGGTGCCAGGCCGTCCGGCGTGACGAAGCCCTTGATGAGCGTGGCCCGGAGCACGTCGTCGAGCCCGACGGTCGCGGGCGCCCCGGCCGGCTCGATCGGGGCGGCCTGGGTGGTCGCCGCGGCGATGTCGCCCGCCGTGGGCTCGGACTCGTCGGATCCGCCGGCCGGCGCCTCCCCGACGGGGATCCCGGCCTCGGCCGCCCAGGCGCGGAGCCGCGCCGCTTCGGGCACGACCGCGGTTTCGCGCCGCACCTCGCCCGCGAAGACCTCGCCGGTGGCACCGTCGATGGTGATCGCCTCTCCCGCCCGCAGCGAGCGGCCGGCGAGGACCACCACGCCGTCATCGACCTGCAGGCCGGCCGTGCCGACGACGGCCGGGATGCCCCAGCCGCGCGCCACGACCGCCGCGTGGCTGGCCAGGCCCCCGCGCGCGGTAAGGATGCCCGCCGCCCTCGCGAGGCCGGGCACGTCGTCCGGAGAGGTCTCGTTGCGCACCAGGATCACGGGGCGCCCCGCGTCGGCGGCCGTGATCGCCGTTTCGCACGAGGTCGCGATCTCGCCGCTGGCCACGCCCGGGGAAGCCGGCAGCCCACGCGTCAGCGCGGTCGCGCCGGTTCCGCCCACGACGACCGTCGGTGGATGGACGAGCAGCGATGCGACCCGCCGTACGGCCTCCTCCCGGGTGCAGGGGAAACCGGGATCCTCGGCCATCTCCACGGCCATCCTCAGGGCCGCCTGCGGCGTCCGCTTGCCGATCCGCACCTGGAGCAGCCACAGCTTGCCGTGCTCGATGGTGAACTCGATGTCGCACAGGTCCCGGTAGTGGCGCTCGAGGGTGGCCGCGGCGGCGCGCAGTTCCCGCGCCACCTCGGGCAGCCGTGCATCGAGCACGCTCAACGACTCCGTCTGATGGGTCCCGGCCACGACGTCGTCGCCTTGCGCGTCGAACAGGATGTCGCCATAGAGCGTGGCCTCGCCGGTGGCCGGATTGCGCGTGAAGAGCACGCCCGTGCCCGAGTCGGCCCCGCGGTTGCCGAAGACCATCGCCTGCACCGTGACGCCGGTGCCAAGGTCGTCGGGGATCCGCTCCCGCTCGCGATAGGCGGCCGCGCGCGGGCTGTTCCAGGAGCGGAACACCGCCTCGACCGCGCCCCGCAGCTGCTGCCAGGGGTCCGCAGGCACCTTCGCGACGCCGACCACATCGCGGTAGCACTGCTCGAAGCGCGAGCGACAGGCCGCCGCGAAGTCGTCGTCGTGCACGGCCGCCCCGAGCTCGGCGACCGTCCCGTCGTTCAGGCCGAGGTCGAGGATCGTGTCCATCATGCCCGGCATCGAGACCGGCGCCCCCGAGCGCACGCTCACCAGGAGCGGTTCGCCGGGGCCCCCGAAGCGTCGACCGAGCCGCGTCTCCAGCGTCGCCATGTGCGAGCGCAGCTCCGCGTCGAGACCGTCCGGCCACCCGTCGGCGAGGTAGGCCCGGCAAGCGGCCGTCGCGATGGCGAAGCCCGGCGGCACGGGCAGGCCCAATGCCGTCGTCATGGTCGCCAGGTTGGCGGCCTTGCTGCCGATGAGCGCCTTGACCTCGTCGAGCGGCAGGTCGAACGGTTCAGCCAGGTCGTAGACGTAGCGCACGGTGTACCTCAGGGGCGGACGATGATCTTGATGGCTCCGCTCGCCGGATCGTTGAAGGTGGCGATCGCCTCCGCGTAGCGCGTCAGCGGGAAGCGGTGGGTGACGAGCTCGCGGACGCGCACTCGGCCCTGCTCGACGAGCGGCATGACACGCCGCATCTCGCCGGCCGTCGCCCGGCAGCCGACCAGCTCCAGCTCGTCCAGGACGAGCCGCTGCAGGGCCAGCTCGACGGTCGTCGTGGGGATGCCCACCACGGCGCAGCGACCCCCGCGCCGCAGCAGACCGACGGCCCAACCGATCGCCGTGGGCACCCCGGCGCACTCGAGGGCCACGTCCGCGCCCAGGCCTCCGGTCAGCTCGCGCACCGCGGCCACCGGATCCCCGGCTGCGGGATCGACGGTCTCGAAACCCATGGCGGTCGCCTTGGCCAGGCGGGCAGGCTTGGGTTCGATAAGGATGACCCGGGCCGCACCGCGCGCCAGGGCGGCATCGCCGGCCAGCAACCCGATCGCACCGGCCCCGGTGATGGCCACCGTGTCGCCCGGCGCCACGCCGCCCCGGTTGGCGACGTGCAGCGCGATGGACGCGGGATCGATGAGCGCCCCGTCCTCGAAGGTCAGCCCGTCCGGCAGGCGGAAGATGCACTTCACGCCGTGTACCACGTACGTGGCGTCGGCCCCTGGGTAGTTATGGCCGTACTGCCGATGGAGGCCCTCGCGGCCGTAGTTCTCGCACAGGTTGTAGCGGCCCTCAACGCACTTCTGGCAGACCCCGCAGGCGTCGTGCGAGGTCCCTGCCACGCGGTCGCCGACCCGCCACCCGTAGCGCTCGGACCCGGGTCCGAGGGCGACGATCTCGCCGGCCCACTCGTGGCCGGGCGTGAAGGGGAAGCTGGGGGGCCAGAAGCCGGGGTAGTCGCCGTGCACGAGGTGGGCGTCGGTGCCGCAGATCGACACCGCACGCACGCGGGCGAGCACCTCATTGGGTCCGGGCGTGGGCACCGGCACCTTGCGCACCTCGAGCCGCTCCGGCTCGAGCACGACGAGGGCCTCCATCGTCGCCGCCATGGCCGATCTCCTTCAGACGAGCGCCAGCGGATCGACCATCGAGGCGGTCGCGCCGCTGATCTTGAGGGGCAGGGCCACGAAGAGGAACTCGTAGACCCGGTCCCGGGCGAGCGCCTCGAGGTCGAGGCTCTCCATGAGGTAGATGCCGTTTTCGATGAGCAGCAGCGTGTGGACCGGTTGGGGGTTGGCGGGGTGGCCAAGGTCGGGCGCCGGCTGGACCTCGTAGGTCTCCGTGTCGGTGCCGGTGGCGATGACCCCACGCTCGAGCAGCCAGCGCGCGGCCGAGAGGTCGGGGCCAGCCGTCTTGTGGGCGGCCATGCGTTCGGCATCCGGCCAGAGGCCCATGTAGCCCGTGCGGATCACGACCACGTCCCACGGCTGCACGGTCACCCCTTCTGCATCGCAGATGGCCTCCATCTCCGCGGCGTCGACCGGCGAGCCCTTGGGCAGGCAGTCGAGCCCGCGATGACCGGCCGCGTCGAGCAGCACGCCCCGCGTGAAGAAGGGGGGCATCTTGGCGGCATCGCCGAAACGCGGCCCGGCGTCGCTCAGCTGCGCGTCGGTCGTCGCGCCGCCGTACCAGTGGTTGTCGTCGCCGACCGTCATGTGGGCCAGCGCGTCGATGTGCGCGCCGGAGTGGGAGGTGGCCATGAGGTACTCGGCCATGTAGCCCAGGCCGGCCTCGTTGACGGGGCCCCACGGCTGCGCGCCGGCGACGCGGATGCCGCGCGGCGTGCGGAAGTTGAGGACCTGGAAGGGCGGGTGCCCGGGGAAGAGGGGCATGCCCGGGAACCGGGTGGCCGCGAGCGAGTAGGCGCGCCCCTCGCGGACGAGGCGCGCCGCTGCCACCAACCGCTCCGCCGGGATGGCCCCGGCCGGTCCGACCTCGCCGTCCCGAGCCGCCGGCGCCAGGGGCGTCACATCGACCGTGCTCATCGCCGCACCTCCTGCCGGCTGCCCGCCAGCGTCGGCTCCCGCGCCTCCTGCAGGGCGCGCCACACCCGTTCCGGGGTCAGGGGCAGCTCGCGGATCGCCACGCCGGTCGCGTCGCGCACGGCCCCGGCCACGGCGGCGGCCACGCACAGCAGCGCCCCCTCGCTCATGCCCTTGGCGCCGTACGGACCCGGACCGTCCCCGTTCTCGACCAGGTCGCTCTCGATCCGCAGGGGCAGGTCCATGCTCGTCGGGATCCGGTAGTCGATCGCCCCCAGGTTGCGCAGGCGCCCCGCCTCGTCGTAGATGAAGTGCTCCATCAGGGTGTGGCCGAGACCCTGGATCGCGGCGCCCTCGTCCTGCATGCGCACCTGGAGCGGGTTGAGGGCCTTGCCCACGTCCGACACCGTCGCGTAGCGGTGCAGCGTGATGTCGCCCGTCTGCTCGTCCACTGACGCCTCGACGGCCGTGCAGTTGAACTCCCAGAAGGCGGCGCTGCCGCCCAGGGGATGGCCCGGCTCGTCCTCCTTGCGCGACTCCCCGTTGCCGATCAGCTCGCCACCGAGCCGGCCCAGGCCGGTCTTCAGGACCTCGACGATGGGCACCCCGCGATCCGGCAGCGAGACCAGGCCGCCCTCCACGCGGATGGCCGTCTCGGGCAGGTCGAACTGACGCGCGGCCATGGCACGGAGCTGGGCCTGGATGTCGCGGCAGGCGCCCAGCACGGCGTTGCCCATCAGCGCCGACGAGCGCGAGGCCGAAGTCTGCTGGTCGTACGGCACGGTGGCCGTGTCGCCCATGACCACGCTCACCCAGTCGAGTGGCGCCCCCAGCTCCTGGGCGGCGATCTGGGCGAAGATCGTGCGCGCCCCCTGGCCCATGTCCGACGTGCCGGAGTAGACGATGACGCTGCCGTCGCCGAGCAGCCGGACCGTCGCGTAGGAGAGGCCCGTCGTGGGGCCGGACTTGATGCCCAGCGCGATGCCCCGCCCGTGGCCCTCGGGCAGCGGCGCGTCCCACTCGACGAGCTCCGCCGCGCGGCGCAGGGTCTGCTCCCACTCGCCGTCGGCGGGCGTGTCGACGGGGATGAAGGCCTCGCCCTTGCGGGCGACGTTGCGCAGGCGCAGCTGGAGAGGATCGACGCCCAGCGCGAGGGCGCCCTCGGTGAGGTTGGACTCGACGGCCCAGTTGACCTGCGGATTGCCGAAGCCGCGGAAGGCCGTGGCCGGCGTGGTGTGCGAGAGGATCGCGCGGGCCACGATGCGCGCCGCCGGCACGCGATAGGGACCGCAGCCCGGGTAGCTGCCCTTGCCCACCACGCGATCGGCGATGTCGGCATAGGCGCCGAGCAGGTAGTCCGCGGCGACGTCCTGGAAGACGATGCGGCCGTCCCCATGGAAGCCCGTGCGGACGTGCACGTCGCAGGCCGTCCGACGCACGGCCTGGAACGTCTCCTCGAGCGTCAGCACCAGGCGCACGGGACGCCCGGCGCGAAGGGCCATGAAGGCCACCAGCGGCTCGAGCTTGGCGTGCTGCTTGCCCCCGAACCCGCCGCCGGGGTCGGGCGCGTAGACGCGCACCTTGGCGAGCGGCAGGTGCAGGACCCGCGCCAGGGTCTTCTGCAACCAGTAGGGGTGCTGGATCGAGCTCCAGACCGCCACGCCATCACCGTCCGGGGCGGCCATGAAGGCATGCGGCTCGATGGCGAAGTGCGTCACCATCGGGAATCGGTAGGTCCGCTCGACCACGACCTCCGCGGCGGCCGAATCGACGTCGCCCCAGCCGTAGGCGTGAGCGGCGAGCACGTTGCTGTGGGCGAAGGGATCGTCCCCGCGCAACGCCGGATCCTGCACCAGCGGCGCTTCCGGATCGAGGGCGGACTCGAGCGTGACCGCCGCCGGCAGCTCCTCGTACTCCACGCGCACCAGGCGCGCCGCCTCCTCGGCCGCGTCGAGCGTGTCGGCCGCCACGGCGGCCACCGGCTCGCCGTGGTACTTCGTCTCGCCCACCGCGAGCACGGGCCGGTCCTGGAACTGCGGACCGAAGCGCGGCACCGGCTGCGGCAGGTCCGCGGCGGTCATGATCAGGTGCACGCCGGGCACCCGGATCGCCTCGCTGCTGTCGATCGCCACGATGCGCGCGCGGGCGCAGTCGAGCGCCACGAGCTTCGCGTGCAGCATGTCCGGCACGCGGATGTCGGCCACGTACTCCTGCCGTCCCGTGACCCGCTCGTGGCCCCCGAAGCGGACCGGGGACGTGCCCACCTGCTCGCTCATCGCTCCTCCACCCCGGCGATCGCGAGGACCGCCTCCGTGATCATCGGGTAGCAACCGCAGCGGCAGAGGTTGCCGGCCAGGCCCTCCTGCGCCTCGGCCAGGGTCGGGTGCGGGAGGCGGTCCAGCAGGTCGCGCGCGGCCATCAGCTGGCCCGGCGTGCAGTAGCCGCACTGCACGGCGCCCTTCTCGAGGAAGGCCCGTTGCAGCTCGGTCAGCCGACTCTCGGGAGCGACCCCCTCGATCGTCGTGACCTCCGATCCGTCGGCTTCGACCGCCAGCACGAGGCACGAGTCGACGATCCGCCCGTCGAGGCTGACCGTGCACGCCCCGCACTCCCCCACCAGGCAGCAGGCCTTGGTGCCGGTCAGGCCGAGGTCGTCGCGGAGGACCTCGAGCAGCGTGTGATGGGGCAGCACCTCCAACCGACGCGGACGGCCGTTGACCGTCAGCTCGATGGGGATCGCCGCGACCGAGGTGATCATCGTGCGCCTCCGGCTTCGAGCCGCTCGAGGGCGGTGGCGAGTGCCCGCCGGCCCAGCACGCGCAGCATGGCCAGCCGGTAGTCCGGCGAGGCACGCATCGAGCGCGGCGACGGGCTGGCGTCGGCGAAGAAGCGCTCGAAGATGGCCGCCTTCGCGGCGTCCGAGGCTGTCGCGTCGGCGAGGGTGCCGCTGTCGTCGGACACCAGGAAGGGCCGTGGCCCGACGCTGCCGTAGGCGAGGCGGACCAGGCCCGTCTCGTCGACGGAGCAGCAGAGGGTGACCGACGCCAGGTCGTGGCCGTGGCGACGCGTCCGCCGCACGTGGGCCGCTCCTGTGCGGCGCCCAGGCAGGGGCAGCTCGATCGCCGCGACCAGCTCGCCGCGGCGGAGCGTCGTCTGCCCGGAGCGGACGAAGAAGTCGTCGAGCGGGATGCGCCGTTCGCCTGCCGGCCCGACCGCCACGACCTCGGCGCCGTAGACCAGCAGGGGCGGCGAGGTGTCCGCGGCCGGCGACGCGTTGCAGATGTTCCCTGCCAGCGTGGCCCGGTTCCGGATCTGCACCGCGCCCACCACCGCGGCGGCCTCCACCAGGGCGGCGAAGTGGCGCCGCAACCGCGCATCGCCGACGAGATCGCTCATCACGGTGCCAGCGCTGATCGAGATGTAGCCGTCGCGCTCCCGCACGGCCGGGCGCAGCTCGGGGATGTGCTTGAGGTCCACCACCACGCCGGGATGAAGCGTGCCGTCGCGCAGGCGGATGATGAGGTCGGTGCCGCCGGCCAGCAGCCGGGCCTCAGGACCGTGGAGCTGCAGCAGCGCGACAGCCTCGTCGAGCGTCGTGGGTCGGGCGTAGGCGAACGTCTGCATGGCGGCCCCTAGAGCACCCGATCGACCTCGTCCAGCAGCACCTGCGGGGTGGCCGCGCGGACGAAGAAGAAGGGTCGCTCGCTGAAGCGAGCCACGAACCCGGCGCGCGCCTTTCGCAGCGGCTCCGTGTCGATGATGGGCATCGGCAAGCCCGGCGCCAGCAGCTCGTTGAGCAGCAGGTAGTTCTGCAGCGAGTGGAGGGTCTGGAACTGGCGCTCGAAGGGGATCATCTCGTTGAGGCTGGGATCGAAGTTGCCGTCGATCGCCGGCACGACGACCACGTCCACGCGGCTCGGGCCGGGGTACAGCTCCCAGCTGGGCATGCTGCCGAAGAACTTCTCGACGCCGCGGTCGGGCGCGGCCTTGTCGGCGCGCTCCGTGCCCTCGGTGCGCTTCTTGATGAACGGCTCGCGGGAACCCATCACCGCACAGCCGCCCTCGTCCACGACGGTCGTCTCGGTCGAGACCAGGAGGGCGCCGCGCCGGCAGGCCTCGATCTGGCCCATGCTCTTTCCGTGGTTCGACTCGCCTCCCAGGAACATCAGTGTCTGGTCGCGGTAGCGCACGGCCGAGGCGTGGAAGGGGTGCAGGCCGGCGGCCTCCATGCGCAGCGCCAGCATGGCCACGATGACCTTCTGCAGGGGCCCGGCGGGCCACGGCCCGTCCACGTGCATGACCTCGCCGTCGTACGCGATGGCCTTCTCGCCGTCCTGGCGCCAGACGATGTCCGCGCGGGGGAGCGTCACCCTCGGCGAGATGCGCACATCGGCGAGGCGGTAGTTCAGGAAGTTCAGGTCGTCCAGGACGTGGTCACGCGGCGGACCGCCGTACACGTCGACGCGGAGGCGAGCCGTGCCCGCCGACATCTCCTCGCTGAGTTGCGGCCGTGTGTCCATGAGTTCCTCTCGCTGGCGTCTGGGCGGGCCGGCGCAGGGCACTGAGGCGCCCCACTGGGCCGTCGGCATGGTCGGGGCCGGCCGGAGGGTCATCCGGTGACACCCACAGGGCGGCGAGCATCGAGCTCGCATCGGCGAAGTGGTGGCGCAGGGCCGCCGTGGCTCGCTCCGTGTCGCCCTCGTCAAGGGCGGCCAGGATCGGGTCGTGCAGGCACGCGATGCGCCGCTGGTCGGCGCCGGGCACGACCAGCGTGATGTAGGTCCGAGAGAACGGCTCGAGGTGACGCCAGACCCGTTCCAGGGTGGCGTTGCCCGCGAGCCGCACGAGGCGGCCGTGGAAGGTGGCGTCGGCCGTCGCTTCGGCATGGACGTCCCCGGCCTCGGCCGCCGCGTGCATCTGGTGCAGGTCCTCCCGCAGCTCGTCGAGGGCCGCGGGCGTGAGGTGGGGCAGCGCGAGCCGCGCCGCCAGCGTCTCGAGCTCGCTGCGGACCTCGAAGGCCTCCAGCAGCTCGTCGGCACTGGGACGTCGCACGCGCGCCCCGCGGAAGTTGGCGATCTCGACGAGGCCGAGCGCCTCGAGATCTCGCAGTGCCTCGCGGACGGGCGCCTGGCTGGTGCCCAGCTCGCGGGCCGCCCGGGTCTCGACGATGCGGGACCCGGGCGGGAAGCGACCGGCCAGGATCGCCTGCAGGAGGCGATCCTTGACCTGATCGCTCAGGACGCTGCGCGAGATCGCGGTGTCGCGCGACATCGCGGCAGGGTCACACCCTGGCCAGTTCGGGGGCCGGCTCGCTGGGGATGCTCGGCGCCGTGCCCAGGATCTCCACCACGCCGGTGTTGCCATTGACGCGGATGCGGTCGCCCGTCTTGATCTTCTGGGTCGCCACGGACGTGCCGATCACGGCCGGGATGCCGAACTCCCGAGACAGGACGGCGGGATGCGAGACGGTGCCACCGGCGTCGGTCACGAGGCCGACGATCTTGGTGAAGAGGACGACCCAGGCCGGGTTCGTCATCTGGCACACCATGATGTCGCCAGCCCTGACCTCGTCGAACTGGTCCTCGGCGAGCACCACACGGGCGATGCCCTCGATGACCCCGGGCGAGCCGGCGATCCCGGTGACCTGGCCCTCGACCGTCGAGGGCTTGCGATGGAACTTGTCGGGGAAGCCCCACAGGTTCAGGTAGGGGAAGGCGAGCTGGGTCGGCGTGCAAGTGCCGATCCAGTCGCGCGGATGCAGCTTGTACGACGCGTCACGCTCCTGGCGCCGCTTGGCCACGATGGCTCGAGCGTCCATGCCCTTCGGGTCACCCATCAGGACACGCAGCTCGTTGTAGCGCAGCATCACGACGTCTTCGGGCGTGTCGAGGGCCCCCAGCGCCACCAGCTTCTTGCCGATCTCGATCAGCACGAGGCGCAGGTGGGCGTTGGCGCCCTGGTCGATGTAGAAGTGATGGTCGGGGGTCAGCGGCGCCATCTTGAGGTTGATCTCGTTGGCGGCCCGCATCTCCTCGAGCGGCTCGCCGCTCAGGCCTTCGAGGATCTCGCGCGCGGCGGCCTCGATGTCGGCCTTCACGGCAGCGACGGTCTTGGGATAGTCGTAGTCGGTCTCGTAGTAGCCCTTCACGAGCTCGATGACCGGCTCGACCTGCTCGCGCACGGTGGGGAAGAAGAACTCGTGGCTCCACACCGCGTGCCAGCCGTACTCACGCTGGTACGGCGTGACGCGCTCGCTCAGGAACTGCTGGCCACGCGGGGTGGCGCGCAGGGTGAGCAGCACGTCGTGCGCCGTCTCGGCCTTGAAGGCGGCGGCAAGCTCCGGATCGGTCTTGACCTCCTCCTTCATCCTCCAGAGGGCCTCGATGGAATCCCAGTTGCGGTCCTTGGCCGAGTTCTGGAGGCGGCCCAGCAGGGCCTCGTCGATGCTGCCACGCGTCTTCTCCATGACCGCTCGCAGGTTGAGCGTCGCGGAGAGCTGCGCGAAGTTGAGCATCCAGTGGATCTTCCAGTGGCGATCGTGGACGTCGATGGCGTCCTCGAGCAGGCAGGCCAGCTCCATGAGCGTCAGCTCATCGGCCCGGTCGAGCTTGCTCTCGAGGTAGGCGAAGTTGCGGTTCATCTCGGGGGTCAGGCGCTCACGCCACCAGTCGGCGAACTCCAGGCCGTACGTGGGCAGGACCGCCCCCAGGTACGTCCCGATCTTCTTGGGATAGTCGGGATCAAGC
>DATHCS010000135.1:0-8867 GCA_035319405.1 Candidatus Dormiibacterota bacterium
GCGGCCGGCCCGGGATCGAGCGCGGTCACCGACGAACCTCGAAGCCCCGGTCCGCTGGACCGGGGCTTCGTCGCGCTCGGCGGTGTGGGATGCGACGGAGGCCTACGGGTAGAGCCCGCGCATCTCCATCGCGTCGGCGACGCGCTTGACCGCCAGCAGGTAGGCCGCGGTCCGCATGTTGCACTGCTCCCGGGTGGCCATCGTCAGGGTCTCCCCGAAGGCCCGGACCATGATGTCCTTGAGCTTGGCGTTGACCACGGCCTCGCTCCAGTGGTCCCGGTTGAGGTCCTGGACCCACTCGAAGTAGCTGACCGTGACACCACCGGCGTTGCACAGGATGTCCGGGATGAGGAAGACGCCGTTGCCGAAGAGGATGTCGTCGGCCTCCGGGGTCGTGGGCCCGTTGGCCGCCTCGGCGACGAGCCGGGCCTTGATCCGACCGGCGTTCCGGGACGTGATCTGGTTCTCGAGGGCCGCCGGGATCAGGATGTCGCAGTCGACCTCGAGGACCTCGGCGTTCGTGACGTCGGTGGCGCCCGGGTAGCCCTGGACCGTGCCGTGCTCCTGCTTCCAGGCGATGACCTTGGCGACGTCCAGACCGGCCGGGTTGTGGATGCCACCGGTCGAGTCGGACACGGCGACGACAGTGGAGCCCTCCTCCTCGACGAGCTTGGCCGCGATGGACCCGGCGTTGCCGAAGCCCTGGACCGCCACGCGTGTCCGATGGAGATCCAGCCCGAGATGGCGGGCCGCCTCGACCACGGTGTAGATGCAGCCGCGGGCGGTCGCCTCGTTGCGACCCTCCGACCCGCCCAGGCTGATGGGCTTGCCCGTGACGACGCCCGGCACCGTGTACCCGGCGTGCATGGAGAACGTGTCCATCATCCAGGCCATGATCTGGGCGTTCGTGTTGACGTCCGGGGCCGGGATGTCCTTCTCGGGTCCGACGAGGACCTCGATCTCGGTGAAGAACCGGCGGGTCAGACCCTCCAGCTCCTTCTTGCTGAGCTTCTTCGGGTCGACGATCACGCCGCCCTTGCCGCCGCCGTACGGGATGCCGACGACCGCGCACTTCCAGGTCATCCACATGGCGAGGGCCTTGACCTCGTCGAGTGAGACGTCCTGGTGGTAGCGGATGCCGCCCTTGGCCGGGCCGCGGCTCAGGTTGTGCTGGACGCGGTAGCCGGTGAAGACCTGCACGGATCCGTCGTCCATCTTGACCGGGAAGTGGACCGTCAGCTCGCGCCGCGGCTCCCGCAGGACCTTGCGCAGGCCGGGGTCGAGGTTGAGCTTGTCGGCCGCAAGGTCGAACTGGCGCTGGGCCACCTGCCACGGGTTGATCCGGGCGGTGACCTGCTCGGTAGTCATCGGAGACGAAACCTCCATGTGCGAGCGCCGGGCCCTGAGAGGTCGCGCAGTGGGCGGGCTGGCTCGCGGCTGGCGAAGCGAGCCGAGTCTACATCGAGCCTTCGCGCTGTCTCAGGGCCGAACGGCCCAGCCGCCCCCGGACCGTCGGCCCAGCCGTGCAGGTCCCTCCGCCCTGCCCGGGCCGTGACGCTCAGGCCGGCCGGTAGAGGCAGACGGCACCGTACGAGCCGGGCCCGACGTGCGGCCCGATCGAGGGGCCGATGGCGGCCACCGTGACGCGATCCGGCTCGAGTCCCGCACGAGCGGTCAGCTCGGCGGCGAAGGCCTCGATGTCCGGCGCCATGCCGTGCAGCACCGCCAGGCGGTCGAGCGGGCGGCTGGTGATCAGCTCGAGCAGCCGCTCCCGCGCCTTGCTGCGCGTGCGCACCCGGTCGGCCTGCACGACCACGCCGTCCTCGATGCTGATGATCGGCTTGACCGAGAGCACCGAGCCGATGGCCGCCTGCGCCGTCGTGATGCGCCCGCCGCGGCGCAGGTACTCCAGCGTCTCGAGAGCCACGTAGAACTTGAGGTCGACCACCCGCTCCTGCACCCGCGCGGCGATGGCGGCGGCCGGCTCGCCGGCGTCGCGCAGGCCCGCGGCGACCTGGAGCAGCAGCACCTGGCCCATCGACGCGCAATCGCTGTCGATGACGTGGACCTCGCGATCCTTGAGCTGCTCCGCGGCGATCTGGGCGCTCTTGAGGGTGGCCGACAGCTTGCCCCCCACGGTGACGCAGATAATGGCCTCGGCGCCCTGCTCGAAGCAGCCCTCGAAGGCGGCCTGGAAGTCGGCCGGGCTGCAGGCAGCGGTGCGGGGCAAGGTGGCACCCGGTGCGGTCATGCGCGCCCAGAATTGGTCCGGGGGCAGGTCCACCGCGCGGAGCTCCTCATCGCCGAAGTAGACGAGCAGCGAGACCACGGTCACGTCGAGCGCCTGCGCGAGCTGCGGCGTGATGTCGGATGCGGAGTCGGTGACGAGGGCGACGCGGTGCATGGCCTCCTCCGTGCCGCTGGCTCCCCTCCCCGGCTGGCGCCGATGATACGGGGCTGCCCGGTCTCGCGATCAGGCCCGTTCGAAGGCCATCGCAACGGACCCGCCGCCACCGAGGCAGAGCGTCGCCAACCCGTAGCGGCCCTCGCGACGGCGCAGCTCGTGCAGCAGGGTGGCCACGATGCGCGCGCCACTGGCGCCGATAGGGTGGCCAAGGGCGATCGCGCCCCCGTTGACGTTGACCTTCGACCAGTCGAAGCCGAGCTCTCGCCCGTCGGCCAGGGCCTGGGCGGCGAAAGCCTCGTTGATCTCGATGAGGTCGAACGCGTCGAGGGGCAGCTCGATGCGGTCGAGCAACCGGCGCACGCCGGTCACGGGGGCCAGGAAGAGCCATTTCGGGGCGACCTCGGCCTGGGCGTACCCGACGATGCGCGCGAGCGGCTGCAGACCGAGCCGCTCGACGGCCCGCTCGCTGGCCACCACCGTGGCGGCCGCGCCGTCGGTGATGCCCGGGGCGTTGCCGGCGGTGACGGTGCCCTCGGTGCCGGGTGGGCCGGCGTCGTCGCCCGTCGGTGACGGGAAGGCCGGCTTGAGCCGCGCCAGCGCCTCGATGCTGGTGTCGCGCCGCGGCGCCTCGTCGGTCGTGATGAGCGTCTCCTCCTTGCCGCGCCGCACGGGCACCGGGACGAGCTCGTCGGCGAAACGGCCGGCATCGATGGCGGCGATGGCGCGCCGGTGGCTCTCCAGCGCGAAGGTGTCCTGGTCGGCCCGGCTGACCCGTTCGCGGATCGCGACGCGCTCGGCGTGCGTGCCCATGTGGCAGCCCTCGATGGCGCAGGTGAGGCCGTCGCTGACCGTCGAATCGAGCAGCTCGCCGTTCCCGAGCCGGTAGCCGAAGCGGGCCTTGGGGAGCAGGTACGGCCCCTGGTTCATGTTCTCCATGCCACCCGCGACGAGCACCTCGGCATCGCCCGCCCTGATCATGGCCGCGCCGAGCATGATCGCCTTCAGCCCCGAGCCGCAGACGCGGTTGATGGTCGTCGCCGCGGTGCCGTCGGGGAGGCCGGCCCGGAGCGCGGCCTGCCGGGCCGGCGCCTGGCCGGCCCCGCCCTGAAGCACCTGGCCCATGAGCACCTCGTCCACGCTGTCCGGCGGGACGGCGGCCCGTTCGACGGCCGCCCGGATCGCCACCCCGCCCAGCTCGGTGGCGGGTATGTCCGCCAGGCTGCCGGCGAACTTGCCGATCGGGGTGCGCACCGCACTGACGAGGAAGACGTTGCCGTTGGGCCCGCTCGGCGCGGCAGGGCGCGGATCGCTCACGCGCCGAATCTACACCGCGCCCCATGGTGGCCCGACCGGCGCCCGTGGTGGCCCGGGCCTCGGCTCAGGCCGATCCTTCCCCGTCCGCCAGCTCGATCGCGTGGCGCAGGGTCGCCCGGATCTCGAGCGCGCGAGCTTCGTCGAGGCGCTCGATGACGGTACCCATGGCCACGATCACCCAGTCGCCCACGGCCAGGTCCGGGTAGAGCAGCGTGGCGGCGCGGCGGGTGCGCCCATCCGCTTCGATCGTGGCGCCGTCGGCGTCGATCGCGGTCACCCGCGCCGGGCAGGCGAGGCACATGGCGTCACCAGCGGGCGTGGATGCGCACCGCGGGGCCGGTCGGCTGTTCAAGCGGCCAGCCGCAGACGTCACAGAAGGCCCAGGCCGGGTCCGGCCGGTTCTGCGTCCCGCAAGCGCGGCACTCCACGGGGCTCACGGTGACCTCGACGGGCACCTCTGCCAGGCCCAGCTCCTGCAGCAGGACCTCAAGGTGGAGCGCCACCGCCTCGGCCCCGTAGTCGACCGGGTCGGCGACGAGGACCTCCAGGGCGCGCGGGTGGGCACGGCCTCGTCCCTGCGAGGGGGCGAAGCGCAAAGCGTCGGCAAGCGCGCTCTGGACCACGGCGGCTTCATGCATCGCGCGCCTACCCTGCGCCGAGCGGGCGGCCCCGGTCCACGGGCGATGGACCCACCCCGGCGGGACCTCTGGCCCCCGTCCGATCGGTCGGACCGCCAGCGCTCATCGAGCGGAACCTGGCTGGCGCGGGTAGGTGTAGAAGCCCTGGCCCGTCTTCTGGCCGAGGTGGCCCGCTTCGACGAGCCGGCGCAGCACCTCCGGCGGAGTCAGGTGGGGCGCCTGCAGGCCTTTCTCGAGCACCTCCATGATGTGGAGGCACACGTCGAGGCCGATGAAGTCGGCCAGCTCGAGCGGACCCATCGGGTGGTTGAGCCCGAGGCGGGCCCCCAGGTCGATGTCCTCCGCGCTGCCGGTCCCTTCCTCGTAGGCCCGCATGGCCTCGACGAGGAGGGGCATCAGGATCCGGTTGACGAGGAAGCCGGGGCGGTCGCGGCTGGCGATGACCTGCTTGTCCAGCTCCGCTGCGAGCGCGCGCACCGCCGCCTCGGTCTCGGGGCCGGTCTCCTCGCCGCGGACGAGCTCGACGAGCGGCATCACCGGCACCGGACTGAAGAAGTGCATGCCGACGACCTGCCCGCGGCGACCGGGGCGGACCACCGAGGCGAGCCGCGTGATCGAGATCGAGCTGGTGTTGCTGGCCAGGATGACCGCGGGCGGTGCGAGCGCGTCGAGCTCGCTGAGCAGCGCGCGCTTGACGGCCTCGTCCTCGAAGACCGCCTCCACGACGAAGGTGGCGTCAGCGGCGCCGTCGGCGAGGGTCCGCGCGACACGGATGCGGGCCAGCTGCGCCTCGCGCTCGTCGGCCCCCAGGCGGCCCTTGGCGACCGATCGCTCGAGGTTGCCGGCGATGCGGGCCCGGCCGGCCTCGGCGCGCTCCGGGTCGGGCTCGAACAGCGCGACCTCGTGTCCGGCCGCGGCGCAGACCTGGGCGATCCCGTGGCCCATCAGGCCAGCGCCGCAGACCAGCAGGCGGCGCTCGGTCACGGCACGGCGCGCACGTTGCGCCCCCCCGCCCCGCGCGGCGAGTTGCCGGGCGGGCCCAGCAGGTCGAGCATGGCGTCGGCGGCCGTGTAGGGGTCCGCCTCGTGGGCCGCGACGGCGACGACCAGCGCCTCCGCCTGCGGCTCCAGGTCGGCTGCCTGAAGCCGGCCCGCCACGCGCTCGGCGAGGATGCCCAGCAGCTGCGCCCTGGCTCGCGACCGGCGGGCGCCGTCGAACGGGTCGTGCCGCTCCTCCGCATCGCCCGCCCGGCGGTCGAGTGCGGCGAGGAGCTCTGCGACACCGCTTCCGTCGCTCGCCGTGACGAGGAGCACCTCCGGCCGCTTCGGCCGTGGGCGGCCCGCCGCCTCAGCCGCCCGGTCCTGGCCCCGGCCCACGGTCAGCATGGCCCGCAGCTGGGCGGCCGCGCGCTGGGCCCCGGGTCGATCGCCCTTGTTGACCACCACCAGGTCGGCCACCTCGAGCAGCCCGGCCTTGATGGCCTGGACCTCGTCGCCCATCTCGGGCGACTGCACCACCAGGGTCGTGTCGGCGATGGCCGCCACCTCGACCTCGCTCTGCCCCGTGCCCACCGTCTCGATGAAGACCAGCGGAAACCCGACCGCGTCGAGGACGGCGGCCGCGCCGACGGTGGCTGGCGCCAGGCCGCCCGCATGGCCGCGCGAGGCCATCGAGCGGATGAAGACGTCGCGGTCGCCGGCGTGCTCCTGCATGCGCACCCGGTCGCCCAGCAGGGCGCCGCCCGTGATGGGGCTGGAGGGGTCGATCGCGATCACCGCGACGGCGCGTCCGGTCCGTCGCGCCAGGCCGATGAGGGCAGCCACGAGCGTGCTCTTGCCCGCGCCCGGCGCCCCCGTCACCCCCACCAGGTGCGCGCGGCCGCCGAGCGGATACAGCCGCCGCAGCCCCGCCTCCCCCGCGGCGGTGCGGTTCTCGATCTCGGTGAGCAGTCGCGCCAGCGAGCGCCGATCACCACCGAGCGCACGCTCGGCGAGGTCGTCGCCCGCGGCCGTGGGGCGCCCCGCGGTCGAGGCGCTCCCGGGCGGCGCGGAGGCGGGCACGCGCTCAGACGCTCCCGCGACGCGGCGAGTTGGCGCGCAGGAAGTCGGCCACCTCGGCGATCGTCGTGCCGGGACCGAAGACGGCGGCCACCCCGGCCGCCTTAAGGGCGGGCACGTCGTCGTCCGGGATGATCCCGCCCGCCGTCACCAGCACGTCGTCGAGTCCCTCGGCCTTGAGTCCCGCGGTGACCTTCGGCAGGAGCGTCATGTGGGCGCCCGAGAGGATCGACAGGCCGACGACGTCGACGTCCTCCTGCAGCGCGGCCGAGACGATCATCTCCGGCGTCTGGCGCAGGCCGGTGTAGATCACCTCGAAGCCTTCGTCGCGCAACCCGCGGGCGAGGACCTTCGCGCCACGGTCATGGCCGTCCAGGCCCGGCTTCGCGATGAGGACCTTGATGGGCCGCTCCGCCATGCGGCCATCATACCCGCGGGGCGCGCCCGCTCAGGCGCCCGGTGCAGCCCGCTCGAGATGGGCGAAGAACTCGGCCCGCGTGCGGTCCTTGGAGCGGAAGATGCCCAGCACGGCCGAGGTGGTCATCACGGTGCCGGGCTTGCGCACCCCCCGCATGACGGCGCAGAGGTGGGTCGCCTCCACGACGACGCCCACGCCGAACGGCTCGAGGTGCTGCTGCAGGAAGTCGGCGATCTGCTGGGTCATGCGCTCCTGGACCTGCAGGCGACGGGCATACATCTCGACGATGCGGGGGATCTTCGAGAGCCCGATCACGCGGCCCTTGGGGATGTAGGCCACCGCCGCCTGCCCGAAGAAGGGCAGCAGGTGGTGCTCGCAGAGCGAGTAGAAGGGGATGTCCTTGACGATCACCATCTCGCTGTAGTCGACATCGAAGATGGCGCCGTTGATGAGGCGCGCGGGATCGACGTGGTAGCCGGCGGTCAGCTCCGTGTACATGCGATGCACGCGCTGTGGCGTCCGCAGCAGCCCCTGCCGGTCGGGGTCCTCGCCGATCTCGGCCAGGATCCGCCGCACGGCGTCCTCGACCGCTCCGCTCTCCTCAGGGGCGCCGAGCTCGAGGCGCCCGGCGATGAGCTCCGAGCGTAGGCGCCCCTCGGCCTCATGGCCATCCTCGCCGATCTCGGTCTCGATCTCGTTCACGAGCGAGCGCACGTGCTCGGGAAGCTGGTCGGCCATGGTTGGTGTGGACCGTCCGGTCAGGCGCCCGGTCCGGCGGACGGCGGCGCGCTCGTTTCCTGCGGAGCCGCGGGGGCGGCGGGAGGCGGAACCTCGGATGACGTCGGGGCGACGATGGCGCCCGCGACCGGGGCAGGCGTGGCGCCCTGGGGCGGCACGGCCGGCGGCTGGGACGGGGCGGCGACGACGGGCGGCGTGGCAGCCGGGACCGGTGGCGTGGCGACCGCGGCCGAGACCTCGCTCGGGGCGGCGTTCTCGTCTTCCCGGTCGGTCACCTCACGCATGGCGTCGCGGGCGCCCTTGACGGCCTGGCCGAAGGCCGTGCCCAGGCCGGGCAGCGTCTTCGGCCCGCGCCACAGCAGCACGATGACGAGCACCACGATGAGGACGAGGATCAGGTCCGGTCCGATCGGCATGGCCTCATCGTACCCCCGCGTGGAAGCGAGGGCCGGCCGTTCCCCGCCCGACGAACCCGCCGCCGGGGCGCAGGTCTAGATGGTCGTGTTCGCGAGTCGCAGGCTGTGCGCGATCGCGGCCTCGAGCGCGGTGCGGCGCGGCGCTTCCAGACGATCGCAGGCCCACTCCCAGTGGATCGCGACGTCCTCGCCGGGCCGCACGTCGTCGACGAACCCCGCCCCGTCGACCTGGCGGCGGACGCGCTCCCGGCGCGGCGGACCGAAGGCGAGCCGTCCCGCCTCGAAGACCAGGGGCCGTGCTTCGACCTCCAGGCTCCCGTCGTCGACGGCGATCACGCGGGCCGGGCGGACGAGGCAGCGTTCCATCGTCGGCAGGATCTCCGTCGGCGGTCCTCCGCGCATGAGCCCGACGCGCGGGAAGACCTCGAGGACGTGGAAGCTGTGGTGGGGCACCGCGCCGTCGGCCGGCTTGGCCGAAAGCCAGCTCCACTCGGAGCGGGCGGCGCGCGGCCGGAAGCGGCGCTCGAGATCGGCGCCGAGGACCCGCGCGTCACTGGTCGCCAGGAGCGGCGAGCCTACCCAGTAGGCCTCCACGACTCGCGGGTCCAGCGGGTCGGCGATGGCCGCGCTGGCGGCGAGGTCCTGCAGGTAGGGCCAGGCGCCCTCGAATTCGCGGCAGAGGCGGGCCAGCTCCTCGTCGCTCTCGCCGGCGACGACGTGCTGGAAGAGCGAGGCGGCCGCGTCGCCGCCGCAGTAGCCCAGCTCGTTGGGCCGGTAGGCGAAGCGCGCGAAGTGCAGCGGTCCCGGCTCGGCCGACCGGGCGATGCGCGGCGGCACCTCTGCCACGGGCGGCGCGCCGGGCGTCGGCAGGCGGGCGGC
>DATHCS010000136.1:0-3019 GCA_035319405.1 Candidatus Dormiibacterota bacterium
GCGGAGGACGAGGGGCGAGGCAGCCCTTGTCGGGCGCCCCGCGGATGGAAGCAGCGCAACCGCGAGGAGCGCGGCCACGGCCAACAGGCTGAATGCCCGTCGGCTCAACCGAACCGCCATCGTCCATCCCTCCTCAGTGCCAAGGGATTCCCCCTGGCCTGACCTCCAGCGTGCCCACCGCGCGCTCCGCTCCCGCCGGATCGCGGCCCGGCGCATGGCGCCGCCGCGGGCACCCGCAGCGTGGCACAGCCCGGCGCCGCGGTCAACGTCGCGGGGCGTCAAATCGATGGGATTCGCACCACGACCCGCGGATCGGATTCGTTCTCCGAGGCTGAACGGGGCCTCAGACGTAGTAACTCGTCACCGCGTTCGGGTCGGTGATCGCCGGCCGGTCGATGCGGAAGGGCGCCAGGTCGGCGGACGTCCTGCCGTCCACCACGAGGTCGGCCGCGATGCGCCCGAGGTGCGCGGCGAACTTGTAGGCATGCGCCGCCCCCTGCACGAGCAGCAGGTGCGGCAGGCCAGGGATCCGGTCGACGATGAAGTCCCGATCCGGCGTGAGCGTGTAGAGGCAGGACTTGCGCAGCAGCGGCGGCCCGAGGGCCCAAGGCAGGTGCGCAGCGACGAAGTCCTCGACCCGCGCCGCGGCAGCGGCGTCCACATCGAAGTCGCGCGTCTCGGTCGTCACGACGCGCCCGCCGATGTCCTGCCCGACCTTGGGACCCGGCAGGCCGTAGGCGGGGAAGCCGTAGAAGGACGGCTCGTCCATCCAGATCCAGATGGGGAACCGCTCGGGCGCGAAGTCGTCCGGCCGCGGGGAGTCGAAGTAGGTGACCTGCTCCTGCGTGACCGTCAGGGGCAGCTCGCCACCCAGCGGCGCCAGCAGCGCATTCGTCCACGCGTCGGCGGCCAGCACCACGTCCTGGGCAACGAGCTCCCCCACCCCATCGACGTCGAGCGCGATCGCGCCATCGGGCAGCGGTCGCAGCGCCGTCACCCGGGCGTGCTCGACGAGCGTCGCGCCGTGCGCCGCGGCGAGGCGGCGGTGGGCCCGGTTGGCCCGGCCGGCGTCCACGAGGCCGCCGTCCGGCTGGAACAGGCCGACCGTCCCCTCGGACAGGCGCCACTGCGGCCAGCGCCGCATGATCTCGCCCGACTCGAGCAGCTCGAACGGCACGCCGCACGCGCCGAGGCTGGCCTGGTGGTCGGCGATGGCATACCGGGCGGCGTGCTCCGGCCACAGGTCGAGGCCCCCCGTCCGCAACACGAGCTGCTCGCCCGATTCGGCCTCCACCTCCGCCCAGGCCTCGTAGGCGCCCGCGGCGAGCCGCACGTACGGCAGCGTGTGGTAGCTGTAGCGGATGATGCGGCTGTGGTCCTCGCTGGCCCCGTTGTCGTGGCCGAACGAGTACTGCTCGAGCCCGAGCACGTCGCCCCCGAGGCGTCGGGCCAGCCGGTAGGCGGCGGCCGAGCCGAGCCCGCCGAGCCCGACCACGACCACGCGCCACGTCCGCCGGATGGGCACCCTCAGACGGTGTCGGTGTGGCCGTAGTACTCGTACGCCGACATCGGCTTGGCGTAGTCGACGCGCCACGTGCGGCTCTCGGGCGG
This sequence comes from Candidatus Dormiibacterota bacterium, assembly GCA_035319405.1. Classification (GTDB taxonomy): domain Bacteria; phylum Chloroflexota; class Limnocylindria; order Limnocylindrales; family CSP1-4; genus DASPUH01. Next base: position 1,612 of record DATHCS010000136.1, read on the forward strand.
CAGCTTGCCCAGCGCCCGCGCCATCTCACGCACGTGGGCGGCCACCGAACCGCAGCAGGAACCAATGTAGTCGGTACCGAGGTCACGCGCCTGGCAGGCGAACTCGGCCATCTCCGCGCGGGTCAGCTGGAGCGGGTCGAGGCCTACCGGGAATGCCGGCAGGGCCGTGAAGTCGGGCACCTCGTCCGTGGTCCGATAGGCCACCGGCTGCGCCGCCAGGAAGGCGTCCGGCACGGCCGCCCGCATCCCGGCCAGGAGGGGCAGCGTCTGGTCGGGTCCGCGCAGGCAGTTGATGCCCACGATGTCCACGCCCGCGTCGACCAGGCGACGGGCGCAGGTCTCGGGATCGGCACCGTCGTAGCTGTGGGGATCCTTCTGGAAGCACATCGTGATCATCACCGGCAACCCGGTGGCCTTGGCCCGCTCCGCCGCGATGAGCGCCTCGCCCAGCCAGCTGAAGGTCTCGCCGATGATCAGGTCGACGCCATGCGCCACCTGCACGTCCAGCTGCTGGTCGAACAGGGCGCGCACGCGGTCCGGCGAGGCGGGATCGGCCGCGTCGTAGGTCCAGGTCATGGCCAACGTGCCGGCCACGAGCGGATCGGCGTCCCCGTTCGCGCGGGCCTCGTCCGCCACGTGGCGCGCCACGCGCACCGCCGCGGCATTGAGTTCGTCGACCATGCCGGCCAGGCCCACCGTGGCCAGCTTCTCCTCGCTGGCGTAGAAGGTGAGCGCCTGCAGCACCTCGGCCCCCGCACGCAGGAACTCGCGATGCACCTCAGCCAGGGCCTCGGGGTGCGTGATGCTGACCTCGGGCGTGAAGGGGCCCGCGCGCACGTAACCGCGCTTCTCCAGCTCGAGGAGGTAGCCGCCGTCCCCGAGCACCGGGCCCTCCGCCAGGCGCTCCAGGATGCCCCTCGTCATGTGCGTCCCGAGGTCATGGTCCGCAGTGTAGTGAAACGGGAGGACCGCGACAGTACTTTCGGCGAGGCTGCGGTGCCGCGCCGCAACGGTCAGGGGAATGGCCGGGGACGTCGCGCAGGACGCATCCCTAGAGCAGGTCGCGCGGGATGCGCTCCTCCCAGCGCCGCTGGTGCAGGCGACGGCCGTCCTCCTGCACGTCGAGCTCGATCGTGACGAGCAGGTCCGATTCGTCTGCGGCGAGGGCCAGCCGCCCGGTCGAGGCGACGGTCGGGCCGCCTGGATAGGCCAGGCGGTAGGTCACCACTCCCTCTGCCCGGCACGAGGCGGAGTCGTCCGCCTGGAGCGAGAGCCGGTAGCGGGCCTCGCCCTCGTACCTCAGCCCGCCGCGCTCCGGGAAGCGCAGCCGTTCCGAGACTTCGTTCACGAGCGTGACGTCGCCCAGCGTGGTCCGCTCGAGGCGCTCCGTGGGCTCGGGCACGGGCAG